>CAZASZ010000004.1:20257-57912 GCA_964487925.1 uncultured Gammaproteobacteria bacterium | reverse complement strand
TTAACGCTTCGAGAACTGAGGACGCTTACGCGCTTTGTGCAGCCCGACCTTCTTACGCTCGACCTCGCGGGCATCGCGGGTCAGGAAGCCGGCGCGACGCATGGGCAGACGCATGCCCTCTTCATCATAGGCGCGCAGGGCACGGGCAATACCATGGCGGATGGCGCCGGCTTGGCCGCTGTTGCCGCCACCGCAAACCGTCACCTTGAGGTCAAAGCTGCCGAGCAGCTCAGCGATTTCGAGCGGCTGGCGGACGATCATACGCGAGGTCTCACGGCCGAAGTATTCTTCCAGGCTGCGGTTGTTGATCTCGATCTTACCTGTGCCGCGGGTCATAAAGACTCTGGCGCTGGAACTCTTGCGACGTCCTGTTGCGTAATACGTGGTTTCTGACATGGGACTGGCTTACCTGTTGTCTGTATAGAAGATTAAATTTCCAGCGGCTGCGGCTGCTGAGCTGCATGTTCGTGCGTGGCGCCAGGATAGACGCGCAACTTGCGAAACATGGCGCGCCCCAGCGGGTTCTTCGGCAGCATGCCCTTGACGGCGGTCTCAATGATGCGCTCGGGATGAGAAGCCAGGAGCTTCTCGAAACTGATGCTCTTCAGATGGCCGATATAACCGGTGTGGTGATGGTACATCTTATCAGTGGCCTTGTTGCCGGTCACGTGAATCTGGGCGGCATTGATCACAACGATATAATCGCCGGTGTCCACATGGGGCGTGTATTCTGGCTTGTGCTTGCCGCGCAGGCGACTCGCGATCTCGCTGGCCAAACGGCCCAGGGTCTTGCCGGCGGCATCTACAACATACCAATCGCGACGAACCGTCTCCGCTTTTGCACTAAAGGTCTTCATTATTCTGGATAACCCCTTCGGTTGAACACTTCTTAGGCCGCGCCAGACTGTCTGGCGCGCGCCTGCCCGCGGCAATCGAATCGCCACGAAGCTAGAAAAGCGCGGATTCTACATGCTCTGCGGGGGCATGACAAGGGCCAATCGCTATCCAGCCTTCAAATTCAGTACGTCCTGCATGTCGTAGAGTCCGGCCGGGCGATCCATGAGCCAATTCGCGGCTCGCAGAGCCCCGCGAGCGAAGGTCATGCGGCTGGAGGCCTTATGGGTAATTTCCACACGCTCGCCTTCACCGGCAAACATTACGGTGTGATCGCCCACGATATCCCCAGCCCGAATGGTTTCAAAACCGATGGTAAAACGATCCCGCTCGCCGGTAATGCCTTGCCGGCCGTATACCGCGCAATCTTCAAGTCGACGTCCAAGCGCATCCGCAACAACCTCGCCCATGCGCAAAGCCGTCCCTGAAGGGGCATCGACCTTATGGCGATGATGGGCCTCGATGACCTCGATATCGACCTCATCGCCCAGAACCCTGGCGGCGACATCAAGCAGTTTTAGACAGAGATTCACCCCGACGCTCATATTGGGCGCCATCATAATCGGGATCACCTCGGCAGCCTGCTTGATCTGTTCAAGCTCTTCGGAGCTGAAACCGGTCGTTCCAATCACGATTCGGCATCCGACGGCCCGACAAGCGGCGACATTCGCCAGCGTGACCTGAGGACGGGAAAAGTCGATGACGACGTCGACCCCGGACAGACAATCCGCGAGCGTCGAACAGATACTGACGCCCTGCCCGCCAACCCCGGC
The DNA here is from genome assembly GCA_964487925.1 of uncultured Gammaproteobacteria bacterium. Lineage (GTDB taxonomy): Bacteria > Pseudomonadota > Gammaproteobacteria > SZUA-140 > SZUA-140 > RI-283. The sequence goes on along the minus strand of CAZASZ010000004.1, from coordinate 56,245 downwards.
TAACAGCCCGGCATCCTGTCCAAGTGACTCATGCCCAGGCGACTCTGTCGCGCCACCAAGCGCGATGCCCTCGAATTGAACGGCGGACTCGATCAAGGTTCGGCCCATGCGCCCGGACGCGCCTACAATCGCAACTCTGGTATCACTCATCCCACGTCAACCCTTGTTACTTGATAGTGGTTACCCGGCGCCTTCAATTTTTCAGATCTTCGAAAAACTTTTTGACGCCGTCCAGCCATGTCCGCTCCTTGGGACTGTGCTTGCCAGACGTTTTCGCCAGGGACTCATCGAATTTATGGAGCAATTCCCGCTGCTCCTCATTGAGACTTACCGGTGTCTCGATATGAACGCTACATAGGAGATCGCCCTCACGGCTGTCATGTACAGATCGTACACCCTTGCCACGGAGACGAAAGACCTTGCCGGTCTGGGTCTCGGCGGGCACCTTGAGCACGACCCGATTGGCTAGCGTAGGCACCTCAAGCTCGCCGCCCAGCGCGGCAGTCGTAAAACTGATGGGCACTTCACAATATAGGTCTCGACCCTCTCGAGTAAAGATCGGGTGGGCCCGAACGTGAATCTGAACGTAGAGATCGCCTGCTGGTCCGCCATGCTCGCCAGCCTCCCCCTCTCCCGAGAGTCGGATACGGTCCCCAGTATCCACGCCTGGCGGGACCTTAACCGACAAGGCCTTGGTATCCTGGACACGCCCACTGCCATGACAAGTTCGGCAGGGTTCGGCGATGACTTGACCTGCCCCATGACAGCGCGGACAGGCCTGTTGAATCGAGAAAAAACCTTGCTGCATACGCACTTGGCCCTGGCCACCGCAGGTCGGACAGGTCTTGGCAGAAGTTCCTTTCTTGGCGCCGCTACCCTCGCACGTTTCACAAGTGGTTGCTGTCGGGATCGTGATCTTAACAGTCGTACCGTTGACGGCCTCGGACAGCGATAGCTCTAGGTCATAGCGCAGATCGGCGCCGCGACCGCGGCCGGACCGACCACCCTGTCGACCACCGAAGATATCGCCGAAGACATCGTCGAAGATATCGCCGAAGGGGGATGCGCCACCGCCATGAAACCCACCACCGGCGGACGGATCTACGCCGGCGTGACCGAACTGGTCGTACGCGGCGCGCTTCTGGGCATCGGAAAGGACCTCATAGGCCTCCTTGGCGGCCTTGAATTGGTCCTCGGCGGCCTTGTCATCGGGATTTCTATCCGGATGATGCTTCATTGCCAAGCGCCGATAGGCCTTTTTCAGCTCGGCCTCGCTGGCATTGCGCGCCACCCCCAGTGTCTCGTAATAATCCTCTTTCGCCATCGCGCCTTGTATCTCACCCATTTATTTAGCCAAACCATCCCGCCCCGGGAAGGGAACCCCAAAGCAGGCAGCACAAATGCAAAGGCGTGGGCCATGCCCACGCCTTATCTCCTCGCAATTACGGGGAGCTTATTTCTTATCCTCTTTAACCTCCTCGAACTCGGCGTCGACAACATTCTCCTTGTCTCCGCCCGAAGAACCCTCCGACTGCGGCGCCTGCTGCTCACCTTCGGCGGGCTGCTCAGCATAGGCCTTCTCGGCGATCTTCGCCGAGGCCTCGGTCAGGGCCTTGAGCTTGGCTTCAATGGTGTCCTTGTCTTCACCGCCCAGGGCCTCCTGAAGATCCTTGACAGCTGCTTCCGCCTGGGCGCGCTCATCGGCATCGACCTTGTCGCCCAGGTCCTCAAGTGACTTATTGGTCGCATGAATCATGGCGTCACCCTGATTGCGCAGATTGACCAGTTCTTGAAACTGGCGATCATCCTCGGCATGAGCCTCGGCGTCCTTGACCATTTTATCGATCTCTTCATCCGATAGACCACTCGAGGCCTTGATGACGATAGACTGTTCCTTGCCGGTGGCCTTGTCCTTAGCGGAAACATTGAGGATGCCGTTGGCATCAATATCGAACGTAACTTCGACCTGAGGCACACCACGCGGTGCCGGCGGAATATCGTTGAGGTCAAAGCGTCCCAGCGATTTGTTGTCGGAAACACGTTGACGCTCACCCTGCAGGACATGCACCGTAACCGCCGTCTGGTTATCGTCGGCAGTGGAAAACACCTGATTAGCCTTGGTCGGGATGGTCGTGTTCTTCTCGATAAGCTTGGTCATGACGCCACCCAAGGTTTCGATGCCCAGAGACAACGGCGTCACATCCAGCAACAGCACATCCTTGACATCACCGCCCAGCACACCACCCTGGATTGAGGCACCGACAGCAACGGCCTCATCGGGGTTGACGTCCTTGCGCGGCTCGCGACCAAAGAAGTTACCCACAACCTCCTGAACCTTCGGCATACGAGTCTGACCACCGACCAAAATTACATCATCGATCTCAGAGGCTTTAAGCCCGGCATCCTTTAGCGCCATCCGGCAGGGCTCGATGGTGCCCTGAACAAGCTCATCGACCAGCGATTCGAGCTTGGCGCGAGTCAGCTTGATGTTGAGGTGCTTAGGCCCAGTGGCATCAGCCGTGATGTAAGGCAGATTGACATCGGTCTGCTGGCTCGAAGACAGTTCAATCTTGGCCTTTTCGGCGGCCTCCTTGAGACGTTGCAGGGCCAACGGATCGGTATGCAGATCGATACTCTGGTCCTTCTTGAATTCGTCAACCAGGTAATCCATCAGGCGGGTATCGAAATCTTCGCCACCGAGGAAGGTATCACCATTGGTCGAAAGCACCTCGAACTGATGCTCGCCCTCAATCTCTGCGATCTCGATGATGGAGATATCAAAGGTACCGCCACCGAGGTCGAACACGGCAATCTTGCTGTCACCGCGCTTCTTGTCCATACCGTAGGCCAACGCGGCCGCGGTCGGCTCGTTGATGATGCGCTTGACGTCGAGACCGGCAATCTTGCCAGCATCTTTGGTTGCCTGACGCTGTGAGTCGTTGAAATAGGCCGGTACGGTGATCACGGCCTCGGTTACGGCCTCACCCAAATAGTCCTCGGCGGTCTTCTTCATCTTGGCCAGGATACGAGCCGAGACCTCGGGCGGAGCCATCTTCTTATCGTTGACGGCCACCCAGGCGTCGCCGTTATCAGCCTTCATAATTTTATAGGGCACGAGTTTAATATCGCGCTGCACGACCTCTTCATCAAAACGACGCCCGATCAGTCGCTTGATGGCGAACAGGGTGTTGATCGGATTTGTAACCGATTGGCGCTTGGCCGGCTGACCGACAAGCACTTCGTCATCATCGGTGAAGGCAACCACGGAGGGGGTCGTTCTCGCGCCTTCCGCATTCTCGATTACGCGGGGCTTGCCACCCTCCATGACAGCGACGCAGGAGTTCGTGGTTCCCAGATCGATTCCAATTATTTTCCCCATCAGTTTCTCTCCAATGTTTGCTAATCTAACGTTGCGACTGTTTTACGCGTCGCACCTAATAATGTTTGGCATGTAATGCCATGAACTTGCCCGTGAATATTGGGGCTTCAGGAAGACTTTACAAGTCCGCGCGGGCACCGACTCACTTCCACCCCAGTCGGATCAGGCTATCTGGTCGATCTTGGGCCGATCTTCCTTATCCTTTCCCGAACCGCCACCACTGGAAACGATGACTGTTGCGGGCCTGATCAAGCGCTCGTTGAGCAAAAAACCCTTCTGAAAAACCTTTATGACTGTGTTTGGCGCAACCTCAGCTGCGGGTTGCATGGAGACTGCCTGGTGATGCTCGGGATTGAAGGGCTCGCCATTGGGATCAACCATCTGGACTCCGAATTTTTCCATCGCCTTATTGAACAGTTCCAATGTCAACGCACTCCCTTCCGCAAGATTCGCGGGATCCGCATCGACGGCAGTGGCTGCATGCACACCCAGCTCCAAACTGTCGTGGATCGGTAAAAGCTCACGCACAAAGCGGTCCAAAGCGTACTTGTGGGCGTTCTCGAGTTCACGTTCCGCCCGACGCTGCTGATTGGTCAGATCGGCACGGGCTCGCAGCAACTGATCCCAATAGTCGTTTGCCTTTTGCTGGACATCCTCCAGAGCAGTACGAAGCGCATCAATGTCATCCAGAGTGGCCTCGCCACCATCGACAGACGGACTCTCCGTAGCGTCAGATGCAGCCAGCTCCACATCGGCGGCTGCAACATTAACTTCGTCATCCCGGTGCCCCTGGTCCGGGCCTTGGTGGTGTTTACCCATGGTTCAGCTCTCCTATTCCAGCATATTGAGACTACGAAATAGCTATCACTTATATCCGTAGATGAATCATGGCCCAAAGATAGGGGCATATTTGCCCATTTCAAGGCTTTGTTGCTTATGAATCATTCGAAAGGAACCCTGTTGCGAAGGAAATGGGTCTAGTTCGAGGATCAAATTCAGGGAATTGCGGCTGAAATAGCACTTCCTCCAGGACGTGCGGCTGAGGCATACTTGTCGGCATCTCAGCGCTAGATGAAAGATCCATACTATGACCACCAGTCAGTTCAAGACCATAGGTCTTATCGGAAAATATGGCGACAAAGACGTCGGCGACACGCTGTTGACGCTCCATGGATTCCTGTGCAAGGAGCAACTCCGTGTCATTACCGATCGTGAGACCGCATCCATGATAGCGAACACCGGCATCGAGACCGGTAGCCGCGACGATATCGGGGAGTACTGCGACCTCGCCATCGTGGTCGGCGGCGACGGCACGCTACTCAATGCGGCGCGTTCGCTTGCGGACTACGATGTGCCGCTGGCGGGGATCAACCTCGGACACCTGGGCTTCCTAACCGACATCTCGCCCAACGACATGTGTGAGTCCATCGCGGAGATCCTCAGGGGCAACTACCAGGCCGAAGACCGCTTTCTGCTCCAATGCAGAGTCGACCGGTCGGGGGAGTACATCCACGTCGGCAATGCCCTCAACGAGGTCGTGGTCTACAAATGGAATGTCGCTCGCATGATCGAACTCGAGACCTATATCGACGAGAAGTTCGTGCACAAGCTTCGCGCCGACGGCCTCGTCATCGCAACCCCGACCGGATCGACGGCCTACGCCCTATCTTCGGGTGGCCCCATCATTCACCCGGCGCTGGACGCCACGGTCATCGTGCCGATCTGTCCACATTCGATGAACAATCGTCCACTGGTCATCGGTAGTAATAGCGTCACGGAGGTCGTAGTCTGCGCCGCCACACGAGATCACGCCAGGGTGACCTGCGACGGCCAGGTCAATTTCGAGCTCATAGCCGGTGATCGAGTCGAGATCTTACGCAAGCCTGAACCGATCCGCCTGCTTCATCTGCCGCACCACAACCATTTCGAGCTACTCCGAGCCAAACTGCATTGGGCGGAGACCCCGACTCGGGCCTAACGCGCGCCCAGATATATGCTCGCCCACCTACACATACGTAATCTCGCCCTATGCGACGAGCTGGATATCGATATCCGGTCCGGCATGACCATTCTGACCGGCGAAACCGGCGCCGGCAAATCGATCCTAATCGGGGCCATCGGCATGGCGCTGGGGCAGCGGGCCGATGCCGCGCTGGTACGGACAGGCGCCGAACGAGCCGAAATCGCTATCGAGTTCGACATCACGTCGCTCCCTGATGTCCAGGCCTGGCTGGTGGCGCAAGAGCTCGATGACCACGGGGACTGCCAGCTCAGAAGGGTCATCAACCGTGAGGGTCGCAGCCGCGCATACGTCAATGGCTCCCCCGCCCCGCTCCAACAACTTACGGAGCTAGGCGACCTGCTACTGGACATCCATGGCCAGCACGAACATCACACACTCTTAAAAAAAGACTATCAGCGCCTGCTGCTGGATCGTTACGGCGACCACCAGGATCAGACCGATGCCTTGGCCGGCGCATGGCAGACCTGGCGATCCATCGATAGGCAGATCAATGATCTAGAGTCCGTATCAACGGCCGTCACATCGGATGAGCTTGAGCTGCTGCAGCACCAGGTTAGGGAGCTTGAGGCCCTTGACTTGGCGCCCCAAGAGCTCGACGAACTGATCGAGGAGCAACGTCGGTTGGCCAATGCCGACACGCTGATGGCGATTTATCGTCAAGGGCTGGACCGCCTCGATGGCGATGAACTGGCTATCGAGGCGCAATTGAATCAGGTCTGTCGCGCGCTACAGGGGCAACTCGAAAACGACACCCGGCTCTCCGGCATCATCGAAATGCTTGAGACTGCCGCTATCCAGATCGGCGAGGCTACAAGCGACCTGACCCACCTGCTGTCCGGCATCGATCTGGACCCGGAACGGCTTCGAGCGGTCGAGGAACGCCTAACCCTGATCCAGGATCTGGCGAGGAAGCATCGGGTACCTGCGGAAGATCTCCCCGAAGTACTTGAACGGTTGACGGATCGTTTCGAACGCAGTCTCGCCGCACAAGGAGACCTGGAAGCACTACGTGTGCGCAGAGCCGAGGCCGAGGGTCGGTTTCGCGACCTGGCGGACGCGCTACGTGCGCGGCGTATCGATACCGCGGAACGTTTGTCCGCGGCGGTCATGGAACATATGCGTGAGCTGGGCATGCCTCACGGACGGATGGAGATTCAGGTCGAACCACTGAGAAACGGGCGTTGCACCCAAACAGGTTGTGACGATATCGTCTTCCTGATATCCACTAACCCCAATCTGGCGCCTGCCCCGTTGGAAAAGGCTGCGTCCGGTGGAGAGCTGTCCCGAATCAGCTTGGCCATACAGGTCGTTACCGCACAGCAGGGGACTATCCCCACCATCATCTTCGACGAGGTCGACGTCGGTATCGGGGGCCGCGTGGCGGAAATCGTCGGACAGCACCTACTCAACCTGGCCACTGATAGACAGGTCCTTTGTATTACTCACCTGCCACAAGTCGCAGCGATCGGTCAGCAGCACCTGCGTGTTATCAAAACCCACCACGACGACAATACAAGCACTAGCCTACAGCCGCTTGAAGGAGATGACCGTCGCGACGAACTGGCGCGAATGTTGGGTGGCATCGAGATCACGCAACAGACCCTGGACCTCGCCGAGGACATGCTGGAACGAGCGGATCGGGTGGCCGAATCGCTGATCGATTGACGGGGGTCCCTTTTTTAGCGCGAGAACATACCGTTGAGCGTCCCATGCGGGGCCTCTTCTTCGCTGAGGCGAAGTCCTGACTGATCCTGATCGCTCCGCTCTTCCAGACTGATCCGGAGGCGCAGATTGTTTTGAGAATCTGCGTTCCTTAGGGCCTCTTCGAAGGAGATGTGGCCGGACTTATAGAGCGAATAGAGGGCCGAGTCAAAAGTCTTCATGCCGAGATTTTCGGAACGCTCCATGACTTCCTTGATCTTGTGAATATCGCCCTTCAGTAGGAGATCGCTGACCAGAGGTGTCCCCAGAAGGATCTCGAAGGCCGCGACCCGCTTGCCGTCCAGTGAAGGAATCAAGCGTTGGGAAACCACACCCTTCAGGTTCAAGGACAGATCCATATATAGCTGGTTATGGCGCTCCTCGGGAAAGAAATTGACAATACGCTCAACGGCTTGGTTGGAATTATTTGCGTGCAGTGTCGAGATCGCAAGATGTCCGGTCTCGGCAAATGCGATGGCATGCTCCATGGTTTCGCGATCCCGGATCTCGCCAATCAGGATGACATCGGGGGCCTGACGCAGGGTGTTCTTGAGTGCGTCGGCATAGGTCATGGTATCGTCGCCAACCTCACGCTGATTGATAATCGAGCGTTTATGCCGATGCACGTATTCGATCGGATCCTCGATCGTGATGATATGACCGGCACTGTTGGTGTTGCGGTAATCGATCAGCGACGCCAGCGAAGTCGACTTACCCGAACCCGTGGCGCCGACAAAAAGGATCAGGCCGCGCTTCTGCATAATGAGCTTCTTTACGATTGAGGGTATCCCCAAGAGCTCGGCATCGGGAATCTCCGTCTTGATACAACGAATCACCATACCGACGTGTCCCCGTTGTTTGAATATATTCACACGAAAACGTCCAATCTCATCGTCGCCAAGCGCGACGTTCATCTCGGGATTCTTCAAGAACGACTTCTGCTGGTCCGGATTCATAATTTTAAAGGCCGTTTCACGCATCCAAACCGGCGTCAAAGGGGCCTTTTCAACGGGGCTAATCTGGCCATTGACTCGCATACTGGCTGGGGCGCCTACTGCCAGATAGAGATCCGACGCATCCCTGGACACCATCAAATTCAGATAATCATTGAGTTCCACGCTACAGCTCCCGCCTAAAGTTATACATAGAAGACTTATCGGCAAGGAACAATATTGGCTTGACCCAATGGGTCGCGAATCAAACCAAATTTCGCGTCGGGAAGGTATGGAAAACGACTTGGAGGCTGAGGGCGGAATCGAACCGCCGTCCACGGCTTTGCAGGCCGCTGCATAACCACTCTGCCACCCAGCCAGGGAAGAACGCATAGTGCATGCCGGATGGATATCCGAGCATTAGGTGCTGATACTAACCGATACCCCAAGGAGAGGTGCGCCGCAAGAACCCGTAGAGACTAAGGGCGCTTAGCCATCGGATCTGCGCAAACTTTGGAGCGGGAAACGAGATTCGAACTCGCGACCCCAACCTTGGCAAGGTTGTGCTCTACCACTGAGCTATTCCCGCTTCGCGATTCAACAGCCGGCTATTCTCTATATCTGGGGGGTAGCTGTCAAGCCTTTAATACAAAACTACCGAGTCAAGCGCAGAGTTGCAAGACATGAGAAAAGCCAGGTCCCGGACCAACCGGGACCTGGCTAATTTTGTTCCGCCAAGTCTTGGTCCTTTATCTGCCAAAGCTTTTCGAGCTGATAGAAGTCTCGGACCTCGGGCTGCATGACGTGAACCACGACATCGCCAAGGTCAACCAGACCCCATTCCCCTTCTCGCTCGCCCTCGACGCCAAGCGGCTTATAGCCCTTGGCCTTGGCCTCGGTCACGACATGGTTGACGATGGCGCGAACCTGACGACTTGAACGACCACTCGCGACGATCATGACATCAGTCATGCTACTCATATCTGTCACATTCAGCACGGTGATGGACTCGGCCTTGAGATCTTCTAGGGCCTCGACTGCCAAGTCGGTAAGGGCCTTGGTGTATTCATGCATTGATTCGTTTAAACCTTCTTAATAGACTTCATGTGATTGAATGTATGCCAGGACATCGTCGGGCGCAAGATAGCGGACCGACCGCCCTTGAGCAGTGGCCGCCCGAATGGCCGTCGCCGATATGGCCAGTGGCGTCACATCCTGGACCCAGATGTGCCCCGCCGGACAGGACTTCAGGATCGCGGAGTCCGTTACATGATGCTCCGAGAAGAAGCCGACCAGCGGTCCCAGCTCCGGAAGCGCAAAACCCTCGCGATGAAACACAACGATATGCGCGAGTTCCAATATTCGGTCCCACCTCGACCATCCGGCCAGGGATGCAAATGCGTCCATGCCCATCATGAGACACAGAGGCTCGTCGGGCAGTTCACAACGCAGAGAGGCCAGCGTGTCGACGGTGTAGGATGGCCCATCGCGATCAAATTCACGCGTGTCCACGACAAAGCCAGGCTGGCCCGCCACGGCGAGCTGCAGCATGGCGAGACGAACCTCTGGCACCGCATCCGCCGGATCGCGATGCGGCGGACGATGACAGGGGATAAAACGCACCTCACTCAGGCCCAGGGCCTGCTGGACCTCCAATGCCATCCGCAGGTGTCCAAAGTGAACCGGGTCAAAGGTCCCGCCGAAGACCCCGATCAAATCTCGAGCCCGGCAAAATGAGACATCATCTGAACGTCCGGCATGAGCATTCAGCCGCGGATATGCCCGTCACCGAGGACGATGTACTTCAAAGAAGTCAGACCCTCGAGACCGACTGGGCCGCGGGCATGAAGCTTATCCGTACTTATACCGATCTCGGCGCCCAGCCCATACTCGTAACCGTCAGCGAACCGTGTCGAGGCGTTGATCATGACCGAGCTCGAATCGACCTCGCGTAGGAAACGCCGGCAACGCGTGATGTCCTCGCTGACCATCGATTCCGTATGTCCGGAACCGTATTCGCGGATATGCTCCATGGCGGCATCCATATCCGCGACCAACCGTATCGACAGGACTGGGGCTAGGTACTCAGTGCGCCAGTCCTCCACGGTTGCGGCGGCGATGTCGTCGATCAGGGCGCAAGTCGCCGGACACCCCCTGAGTTCGACACCAGCCTTCCGATACATCTTCGCCAGCTCCGGCAACACCCGGCTCGCGATGCCTTCCGCGATTAACAGCGTCTCCATAGTGTTGCAGGTCCCATAGCGCTGGGTCTTGGCATTGTAGGCGACCGCGATGGCCTTCTCCGGATCGGCGCGGTCATCGATATAAACATGACAAATCCCGTGCAGATGTTTAATCACCGGCATGCAGGCCTCGGCCGAGACCCGATCGATCAGGCCCTGACCGCCTCTGGGCACGATGATATCGACTAAATCCTTGAGCCGGAGGAGTTCGCCGACAGCGGCGCGGTCCGTGGTATCGACTACCTGGATGGCGTCCGCCGGCAGGCCTGCGGACGTGATGGCGCTCTGGATGCAGGTCGCGATGACACGGTTGGACTCGATGGCCTCAGAGCCGCCGCGCAGGATGGCCGCGTTACCGGACTTGAGGCAAAGACCGGCCGCATCGGCCGTAACGTTGGGACGAGATTCGTAAATGATACCGATCACACCAAGCGGAACGCGCATGCGTCCGACCTGGATTCCCGAGGGACGGTAATCGAGATCACGGATTTGGCCCACCGGATCAGGCAGGGCCGCGATCTGGCGCAGGCCGTCGGCCATGGCCTGGACTCGATCCTCGTTGAGTGCGAGCCGCTCGAGCAGCGCGGCATCAAGCGCGTCCGATTCGCCGCGATTCATATCGATGGCGTTGGCCGCGAGCAGCGCCTCCACAGCCTCCTCTATGGCGTCAGCCATTGCCATCAGGGCCTGATTTTTTTGCGCCGTCGTCGCGCCGACCAAGAGGCGGCTCGCGGCGCGTGCACGCTGCCCGACTCCCGTCATGTACTCATGAATACTCATTCTTGCTCGCTCCGCATACCTTCTCTATCTTACCTGCGGGCTGGAAAATCCCGCGATCGCAGTGCCCAATTGTAGCAATTTATCCCAGGCGATGCCGTCCACCAGCCCTTTAATCGTCTGGTCGACCTCACCAGCCATGGCAAGGAAGTCCCACCAGCCTCGTTCATCATGACGCTGCAGGCCCTTACGTACTGTATCCACACGCGCCCTAGGCCATATCCGGGCGCCCTGAATCACCTGATCCAGGCCGGCGCCCTGCCCCATTGCCCTGCGCATGCCCAGCATATTCCGAATCTCTCGCTGCAAGGCCCATAGCACCAAAGTCTCGGGGACTCCTTCTTGGCGCAGGCCGTGCAGTATCTTGGGTAGACGCGCGAGATCGCCCGACAAGGCGGCGTCGCTATACACAAAGATGTCATAACGAGCGCTATCAGCCACCAGCGCCAGTATATCCTCGGGCGTAATGTCTCCGTCCGGTTTGAGCAGCGCCAGCTTTCGGATCTCCTGGGCGCAGGCCAATAAATTCCCCTCCATGCGCTCGGCCAGCAGCGCACAGGCCTCACGAGACGCGCGCAAACCTTCGCGGCTCATGCGTTCAGAGACCCATTGCGGAAGTCTGGCCGTCTCCACCGGCCAAACCGGGACTACCCACCCGGCCTGATCGATGGCCTTGCACCAGCGTGAGGACTTGGTCCTGTTGTCCAGGCGCCCCTGACAAACGATCAGCAAATAGGTTTCGGGCGGAAGCTCGGCTACGTAGGCGCAGATTGCCTCGGCGCCCTCCTTTCCAACCTTGGCCTCGGGCAAACGCAGCTCAATCAACCGACGCTGGACGAATAGGGACATGGCCTGCGATTCCTGCCGCAAACGCACCCATTCAAACTTGGGTCCGCCATCCATGACAACGCGTTCGCCGCAACCCAGCGCCTTTGCCTGGTCGCGAACAAGGTCGGCGGCCTCACTCACCTGTAGAGGCTCTTCTCCAGAGATCAGAACGACCGCTGGTAACATCCGCTTCAACTGCGCCGGCAGTTGATCGGGTCTAAGCTGCATCAGTGCGATTCACTGGGTGGGCGCCCGACCAAGCTGGGCGTTAATGCGCGTGACAATCTGTCCGGCGGCATCCTCCTGCATCACCCGATACAGGCCATCCGCCTCCGATTCCTTGGCCAGGACGTCGTCCCCCGAAAAATCGAAATCACGCAGCAGCGAGATGCTCTGCTCCGGCATCAGGACCGTTCCATTATTGTCTTCTACAGTAAAGACCAGTTCATAATGCAGCTCATATTCCTGGACCTTTCCGGCCGTGTTGACGGATAGCACCCGACGTTCACGCTTATCGGAGAGCAGGTTCAAAACGAGCGCGCCTTCTTCGCTACGAGCGACGACCGCCACTCCGTACTGACGCATGACGTTATAAATGACATCAACCCCAGTCAGATCCTCGCCCTTGATATAGAGCGGCGGCAGGGACTGCACGCCAAGCTGGCTGCCGCGCAAATGGAAACCGCATCCAGACAACGATATGCCAATCAGAATCCCGATCGACACGAACTTCAGCACGGTTCGTCGCAACATCCCTAACGCCTCATACGACCACAATATTGACTAACTTGCCCGGAACGACCACGACCCGCTTGACATCCTTGTCCTCGATAAAGCGCATGACATTCTCTGCGCTCCGGGCGGTTTGCTCGATAGTCTCACGACCGGCATCAACGGAGACCTGTATGCGATCACGCAGTTTTCCGTTTACCTGTACGACGATATCGACGACCTCCTGGCGAAGGGCGTCCTCGTCAACCGATGGCCACGCCGCATCAACAACAAAACCCTCCTGACCGAGCAGATGCCAGAGACGTTCGCAGATGTGCGGTACCATCGGCGCCAGCACGAGCACGGCGACCTCTAGGGCCTCATGCATCACCGCTCGCCCCTGCGCCGAATCATCTTCGAATCGATAGAGGGCGTTCACGAGCTCCATGACGGCCGCAATTGCCGTGTTGAACGTATGCCTGCGCGCCATATCGTCGGTAACTTTGGCGAGCAGGGTATGCACCTGCCGACGCAGCTCGCGTTGAGCGTCAGTCAACCCCTCAGGATCGAGACTCTCCTCAACCGGCCCGCTCTCGAGGTGGGCCGCCACTCGGACCCAGAGCCGCTTCAAGAAGCGCGACGCGCCTTCAACACCACTATCGGACCACTCCAAGGATTGCTCCGGTGGCGCGGCAAACATCATGAACAGGCGCACCGTATCGGCGCCATAGCGCGCGATCAGTTCTTCGGGGTCGACCGTATTGCCCTTTGATTTGGACATCTTGGCGCCATCCTTAAGCACCATGCCTTGGGTCAGGAGGTGAGCGAACGGTTCGTTGCCCTTGACCACGCCCACGTCCCGCATCAGGCGGTGGAAAAATCGGGCGTACAACAGATGTAGGATGGCATGTTCGATACCACCGACATATTGATCGACAGGCAACCAGTAATCGACGCGGTCATCGAGCATGGCGTCTTCGGCATCCGCGCTGCAATAACGCGCGTAATACCAGGAGGACTCCATGAAGGTGTCGAAGGTGTCCGTCTCACGCCGCGCAGCTTTCTTGCAGCAAGGGCAATCGACCTCATAGAACGAGGCCATCTTCTGCAACGGCGACCCAGAGCCGTCGATGACAACATCGGTCGGTAGGCGAACGGGAAGGTCTGATTCCGGGACCGGGACAATACCGCAGTCGGGACAGTGAATGATGGGGATCGGTGTCCCCCAATAGCGTTGCCGGGATACACCCCAATCGCGCAAACGATACTGAACCTCACGGCGGCCGCGTCTTTCTCCTTCAAGGTGATCCGCGATGGCCGCTCGCGCCTGCGCCGAACCCATGCCGTCAAAAGCGCCCGAATTACGCAGAACGCCCGGATCGACATAGGCCTGATCTGTGATCACCTCTACCTCTACCTCTCCCTCTGCAGGAAAGATGACGCACTTGACCGGGAGATCGTAGCGGCGTGCGAACTCGAGATCGCGCTGGTCGTGCGCCGGGACCGACATGACTGCGCCCGTGCCATAGCCCATGAGAACGAAGTTGGCGACCCAGACCGGCACCGACTCCCCGCTGATTGGATGAATGGCCCTCAACCCGCTATCCATGCCCTTCTTTTCCATCGTCTCGACCGCCGATTCGGCCGTCGATGTCTGCTGGCAGGCCAAGATAAACGCAGTCAGGTCGGGATTGCTCTGCGCGGCATGGCGCGCCAACGGGTGTTCTGCCGCGATCGCGACATAGCTGACGCCCATCAGCGTGTCCGCACGCGTCGTGTAGACCGTCAGCGGTTCGGACGATCCCTCCACGGCGAAGTCGATCGACACGCCTTCCGAACGCCCGATCCAATGGCGCTGCATGATTCGAACCTGCTCAGGCCACCCATCGAGATCATCAATATCCAACAGCAACTCGTCAGCATAGTCTGTTATCCGCATAAACCATTGGGCTATCTCGCGGCGTTCGACCGGGGTATCGCAGCGCCAACAACAACCGTCGACAACCTGTTCATTGGCCAACACGGTCTCATCGTTCGGGCACCAGTTGACAGGCGAGGTCTTGCGATAGACGAGCCCCTTCTCCAACAGCTTCAGGAAAAACCACTGCTCCCAGCGGTAATATTCTGGCTCACAGGTCGCCAGCTCCCGGTCCCAGTCATAGGCGAAACCCAGCCGCTTGAGCTGGTCACGCATATAGTCGATGTTGTCGTGCGTCCAGCCGGCCGGTGGCACGCCCTGTTTGATAGCAGCGTTCTCGGCCGGCAGCCCGAAGGCATCCCAACCCATGGGTTGGAGTACATTGCGCCCCTGCATGCGCTGAAAACGGGCGATGACATCGCCAAGGGTATAGTTGCGGACGTGCCCCATATGCAGACGCCCGCTTGGATAGGGGAACATGGCCAGACAATAAAACTTCTCCCGGGCAGGGTCTTCAACGGCCCGAAACACTGCGGCCTCGGCCCAGGCGGTTTGTACCTCGGTCTCAATCTGTTGTGGTTGGTATTCTGATTGCGTTGCCATCTTTACCGGATTCGCCTCGTTCCCTACTTTTATTATTAGCAATGGGGACCACTCGCATATTTCTGAAAACGTGTCCAAAGGCGCGTTTTCAGCTTGTGGTTGCCTTCAAAGGCGCTCATTATTACATAGTGTGAATAGAGATTCAGAGAGGAACATTCATGACACCTAAAAACACCCCTCCGCACGATCAGGACGAAAAACTTACGCATATGTACGATCGTATGATGGAGCGCGTCAGGCAGTCTTGGGAGCAGGATATCGAGCCGACGACACTGGGTCAGCTCATCGATGGGGCCAAGGGCAAGGCCGTGGCGCTTGGCGAAATCACCCAACAGGAGGCGGAACGCATCGGCAATTTTCTGCGCAGGGACCTGGAAGACGCGGCCGCGTTCATGCACAGTGAAAAGACCAAGGAGTTCGTTGACTGGCTACGCTTCGACATCGAACGCGTCGAAGGACGGATTCTTGAGCTGTTCCAGTCGGTTGCGGACAAAACCAAGCTTGAGTTCATCCGGCTTCAGGAGCGCGCCCGTCACGCCTCCGACTACAACACCGGAGAGATCACCGGTATCGGGACCTTACGCTGCGGCAACTGTGGCCAGACCATGCATTTCCATCGCACGACCCGGATCCCACCCTGCCCCAAGTGTCATGGCACCAGCTTCAGCCGGCACCATGACCACAAGGAGGGTTCGAAATAGGTCTAGTGCACAACCGCGAGACCGTAGGGGCCTTCCTCTGAGCGATACGGCGATCCCGGCAAGGTCGTCAGCCCGCCCGAGACAGGATCGAGCCTGAAGGCTGTAATGGTCGCTTGGCCGTTGTCGGCGACATAGACGAAGCGATCGCTTGGATCAACGACCACGGCATACGGAAACCAACCGGTCTTGTAGGGGGAACCCGGGATCTCCTTTAACTGACCAGTCATCTTGTCGCGACGAAAGGCCGTCAGATCATGGCTGCCCCAGTTGGCCACATAGACAAAGCGACTGCTGGGATCTACCGTAACCGAATAGGGCTGTGCGCCGGCGAGATAGGGCGAACCCGCAACCTCGGTCAAGCGGCCGCTGACCGGGTTGATCTCAAAAACGGATACGGTCGTGGATCCATAGTTCGCGACATAGATAAAGCGATTGTCCGGTGATACCGAGATGTAGATCGGATGCTCATCAACGGCAACCGTCTGAAGCCGCTTCATTGCCCCGGTCTTGGGGTCCAGGGCATATTGACTGACCGAATTGTCATTGTAGTTCGATACAAAGGCAAAGCGCCCATCCGGCGAAACCGTCACCGCGATAGGATGATTGCCGGTTCGAGCAGTCTCATGCGTATCCTTCAGCATTCCGGTCTTTGGATTCAGGCTGAAGACCCCGATCCTGGCGTCATCCTCGTTGGTAACCAGGGCGAACCGCTCATCGGGCGTAATCGTAATCGAATCCGGGTAACGTCCCACCGAAAAAGGCGATCCCTTGACGGGATGCAAAGAACCGCTATTGGGGTCCACTTTATAAGCGGAAACTGATTCGGACCCCTGATTAGTGGCATATACGTAGTGGTTATCAGGCGACATCGTGATTGATACCGGGAACGAACCCGATTGGAAAGGCACACCGGGCAAGGGCTTCAACACACCCTGCTCAAGGTCAATCCGAAATCCCGATACATTTTGCGCAGTCTGATTAGCCGCATAGAGGTATTCGCCTCTCACGTCCGATTTCGCCCAAACCGACTGGATCATCAACGCTCCAAGCAACCCGATAAATGCTTTCCTAGCAACCATTTTATTCTCAGACATAACACCCTATCTCCCTACGTAATCGTTGTGAATACGGGCCAATTGCCCCCTTTCTCATCAAAAAAGGTTAACCTTACCACGCAGCTCGGATATACAAAAAACCGGGGCGATTGGGATGCGCTTCCTCAGCCAGGATCCGAATCCTTCGCCGAGATCCGCGAGACCGTCGATTCAATCCAGGTCTCGACTTCCTCATTGATTTCTCCACTCGAGCGCCCTTCAGTGGGTATAACCGGACCGATAACCATGCGGATCACACCAGGCCGCTTCAGGAACCCGCGGCGCGGCCAGAACTCGCCTGCATTGTGCGCCACGGGAACAACCGGATAACCTGACTTGGCGGCGAGCATGGCGCCACCGATGGCATAACGTCCCTTCTGCCCCGGCGCCGTCCGGGTGCCTTCCGGAAAGATCACGACCCAACGCCCGCGATCGAGCCTGACTTTGCCTTGATCGATGAGTTGCTTCATGGCCACCTTGCCAGCCGCGCGATCGATTGCGATCGGCTCGAGCATGGCCAGCCCCCAGCCGAAGAATGGCACCCGCAAGAGTTCGCGCTTCATGACCCAGATTTGAGGCGGAAAGACCAACTGCAAGGCCAGTGTCTCCCAGGCGGACTGGTGCTTGCACATAATAATGGCATTCTGTTTCGGGATGTGTTCCGTGCCCTCAACCTCAAATGACAACCCACAACTGATGTTCAACCACCAAAGATTGAAACGGGCCCACTGGCTGATAAACGCATAACGTATTTCGAACGGAAATGGGAAGGTCAGAAGTGCCAGCGGTCCAATAACGAAAGTGCTTAGCCAGCTACCCAATACATAAAGACTGGATCGCAAAAAGAGCATTAAAGCTCCTCCTGCAAATAGCACTCGACCCAGGTCTCTAAATCGTCATAGACCCCAAGCCCCGCAGATGGGCGAACTTCGCTCTCGCTAGCGCTCCCTCGTCCAGTTCGAACCAGGACCGGGTGCGCCCCGGCGGCAGTAGCCGCCTGCACCATACCGGAATGGTCCGTCACGACATTTACCGAGGCGAGACCGATGCGCAAACGATTTCGGATCTCATCAAACAGTCCCGAGTTGGGAAATCGGCAATCACAACCTCCCGTAATACCGTGTGGGCAGTAGAAGATGGCGTCGATACTTGCGCCCTCGGTCGCGGCCTCCATGCGCATACGCTCGTGAATCAGATTGAGATGTCCGCTGTTAAGTGTGCCATCAGCAATTGCCGGTTGCTGGGTCATGACAATGATGTGATATCCGGCTCGCGTAAGTCGCCCCATGGCCTGCAGACTGCCATCGATCGGTGTCCATTCCTCGGGCGATAGCACTCCTCCAGGGCGAACATCATTGATGACCCCATCACGAGCGAGGATGACAAGCCGCTTTATGGAATGATCCATACCTGTAATCCCCTTACGTGCAATCAACCCGCCTGCTGCAAGGCGGAGATGTCCGCAACCTGAAGAAACATATTCGACAGGGCCTGAAGTTGCGCCAGTCGATTCGCCCGCAGACCGGCATCGTCGGCCATGACCATGACGGCCTCGAAATAGGCGTCGACGGGACCATGCAAACCAGCTAGGAGTTCGAGAACGTCGCCATATCGGCTTTGCGCCAGCAAGGGGCTGAGCTGGCCGTCCAGTCCGGACATGGCATCGGCTAGAACCTGCTCCGCCGTTTCCTGGAAAAGGCCTGCATCGACCTGTCCCGGGATAGACTCACTCGACTTGCGAAGGATGTTCCGGATGCGCTTATTGGCCTGCGCCAGACCGACGGCCTCCGGCAGACTGCGAAAGGCGGCGACGGCACGCACGCGGGCAGCGAAATCCACCGGCGCCGTCGGTCTGCAAAGACGCACCGCCTCGAAGACATCGGGCTCAACTCCCTGATCTGCAAAATAGGCGCGAAGGCGGTCGACCATGAAGCCGAAGACCGCCTCACGGATTTCCTTGTCAACGGTCAGACCTTGAGTCTCATAGGCCCCAGCGGCGACGTCGATGATCTCCACCAGATCAAGCGGCAATTCAGCCTCAACCATCATGCGCAGGATGCCCAAGGCCGAGCGACGCAAGGCAAACGGATCCCGATCCCCGGTCGGTGCCTGACCGATCGCGAATATGCCCACCAAGGTGTCAAGCTTGTCGGCAATCGCCAAGGCTCGTCCGGTATTCGACTTCGGCAGTTCGTCACCGGCGAAACGCGGTCGGTATTGTTCCTCTAGCGCCTGCGCGACCGAGTCCGGCTCTCCGTCATGATGTGCGTAGTAACGTCCCATAATGCCCTGCAGCTCCGGAAACTCCCCGACCATGCCTGTCAACAGATCGCACTTGGCCAAGACCGCCGCACGTTGGGCGGCCTCGGCATCGTCACCCAACGCGGTGGCGATATTCGCCGCCAAGGCGACGAGCCGCTCGGACTTGTCGTGGAGCGTGCCGAGCGTCTTCTGAAAAAGAACGCGTTTGAGCGCCTCGACATGATCGGACAACGGATGCGCGCAATCCTGTTGCCAAAAGAATGCGGCGTCCGCGAGCCTGGGCCTGATGACCCGCTCGTTACCGCTACGCACGATGCCCGAGTCGCGGCTCTCAATATTGCTGATAGTCACAAAGGCGGGTATCAGCTCGCCGCCATCCGAGACGACATGAAAATATTTCTGATGGCCCTTCATGGCCGAAATCAAGGCCTCATGTGGCACATTCAGAAAGCGCTGATCGAAGTGCCCGACGACGGCCAACGGCCACTCGATCATACCGGTCACCTCGTCCAGCAGGGCCGGATCAATGACAGCCCGGCCACCGAGTTCGCCGGCGCATGCCTCGATCTGTGCTCTGATCCGCTCGCGGCGGTCTGAAAAACTTGGCATCACATGCCCCTGTCCTTCCAGCACTGCGGCATAGTCATCGGCATGCGCCAGGGACAAGTCCTCGGGGGCGTGAAAACGATGACCATAAGTGACCCGATCGGACGTCACACCAAAGA
The DNA here is from genome assembly GCA_964487925.1 of uncultured Gammaproteobacteria bacterium. Classification (GTDB taxonomy): domain Bacteria; phylum Pseudomonadota; class Gammaproteobacteria; order SZUA-140; family SZUA-140; genus RI-283. The sequence continues at coordinate 36,348 of CAZASZ010000004.1, read as the reverse complement.
TAGAGAACGGGATGACTTCCTCGCCAAACATCAACACCAACCAGTGCACGGGACGCACAAACTGCTCCTCGAGCGCGCCCCAACGCATCCGTTTCGGGATCGGCAGTCGCTCCAATGCAGTCGTCAACAAGGCGGGTAGGAGTTCGGCGACCGTCTGGCCCTGCTGCAGGAAACGATGCATAAGCCAGGTTCCCTTGGGAGTCTCCAGTCGCTCCAGGTCCTCGACCTCGACACCGCAGGAACGTGCAAACCCAAGAACGGCGGGCCTGGGCATACCGTCTTCGTCGAAGGCTGCCTGAAGGGCGGGTCCCCGGCGTTCAACCTCGCGGTCGGATTGGGCGCCCGATAGGTCCTTGACCAGGACAGCCAGACGACGTGGCGTGGCATAGACCTCGACCTCGCCGTACTCAAGGCCGGCCTTGCTCAATCCGTCGACGATCTCGATACGGAGCGCCTCACTTAAACGGAACAGGGCCTTGGGTGGCAATTCTTCGCTGCCGAGTTCGAACAACAGCGTGCGCCGATCACTCATTTGCCCGCCTCCTTGGCCACCACGCTTCCACACATCGGGAATCCTAGGGCCTCGCGACGCTCGTAGTAGGCCGTCGCAACGGCCTGCGCCATGGCCCGCACACGCCCGATATAACGGGCCCGTTCGGTCACGCTGATCGCATGCCGGGCATCCAACAGATTGAAGCGGTGTGAGGCCTTGAGCACCTGCTCATAGGCCGCCAGCGGCAGCCCGGCCTCAATCAGATGACGGTTCTCCGACTCGCAGAGATCAAAACCGGAAAACAGGTCTTCCACGGGGGCATGCTCAAAGTTATAGGCCGACATCTCGACCTCGTTCTGGTGAAAGACGTCGCCATAGGTCACTCGGCCCAGCGGACCATCGGACCAGACCAGGTCGTAGACGCTCTCGACGCCCTGCAGGTACATGGCAATACGCTCCAGACCGTAGGTGATTTCACCGGTCACGGGTCGGCAATCGAGTCCCCCGACCTGCTGAAAATAGGTAAACTGGGTGACCTCCATGCCATTGAGCCAGACCTCCCAGCCCAAACCCCAGGCGCCAAGCGTGGGCGACTCCCAATCATCCTCAATAAAGCGGATATCGTAGACCAGCGGATCGATACCCAGGGCGCGCAAGGATCCCAAATAGAGCTCCTGGATCTCAAGCGGCGACGGCTTGATAACTACCTGCAGCTGATAATAATGCTGCAGGCGATTGGGGTTTTCACCATAACGCCCGTCGGTCGGTCGCCGGGACGGCTGCACATAGACCGCGGCCCAGGGCTCGGGCCCGATGGCGCGCAGGAACGTTGCCGGGTGGAAGGTCCCCGCCCCGACCTCCATGTCATATGGCTGCAACATCACGCAACCCTGCTCAATCCAGTATTGCTGCAGCGCCAGAATAAGCCCCTGGAAAGTCTTTATATCGGTGTTCACGCTATTATGAAGTCACTCTGATGGTCAAAGTCAGCGAGTATACCCGCCCTGGCGCCCGGGAATAAAGCCGCCTGATTCATGGCTGACTTGGCGCGTGACGATTCAACCCGTCAACCGATGCGGCCGATGAATGTTTTAAGCCGCATGGAAATTATTAGGACTCGCGAGGTTCCTGCCTAAGGCGATGTTAAATTCAAACATGCCCGAATGCGTTAGAATAGGCGCCTAAGGCAAAGATATATGGTCAACAATGCCGTACTCATGCCGCATCCGCAGATCCACCGTATCGTAGTGGGCGGAGGCGCTAACCATGGGAGATATATCATGACCGATCTGATCCTGAACCCAACCTCGACGGCACAGTGGCTGGCGCTCGTAAACGAGGCCGAGGCCTCCACCGGTTGCCATCTCGACGAAGATACGGAGAGCTATCTGGTCTTCTTGCTGATGCGTCATACTGGACAGGATCAGCTTACGGCTCAAATTGTCGGCCGGGATTTCCTTCACGGACTGAACCTGCCCCCGCACAGTCGCCAACAAAAACTCCAGGACGTGGGCGATCACTGCTTGCTGTTCTCGGGACTGTTCCCTCAACAGGCGGTCCGTCGCCGTGTGAAGGTGAGCTACTTCGTCGACCTGGGTCGCACGGCCTATCTCGAGATCGCGGATGGTTGTCAACTTGCGCGCAGCGGCCTGAAATACATGTTTTCGCGGCTATCGCACGACTTCATCGCCCTTATGGATGTACTGCAAGGCATGCGAACAATGGGCGGGCAGTGTTGCCTTCAACCATTAGAGGCATATGATCTCTGGAACGACACCGGTAGCAAACAGGCCCTAGAACGCTTGAAACAGGCAGGAGGTCATGAAAACACTGTTTATTCGGGACGGGTATTAGGTAATCAGCTCCACTAGCAGGCTGTTGAAAAAGTTTCAGGCGAGTGCAAGACAAGGCAAAAATCGGCGAGAAAGCGCAGTGTACACGCCCGTACATGAGCATTTTGAGCCGATTTTTAACGCCGTATCGTGCCGCATGAAGGTTTTTCAACGGCCGGCTAAGGGTCGCGTTCCGGATGCCTTAACCGGGACATCAGGAACTCGGCGTATCTTTGTGGTGTCTTCTTCAACATTAAGAGCGGATGTCGCGAGCAACATCTTAAAATTAACGAACTTAAGTTATGATACCTGCGGGGCGCCGGCCATCCTTTTGAAGATCAAACGTTCAGTCGGGTCCTATCGAATATAAACCAAGTCCGCGGAATTCCTGCCGATCATCTAACCTGACATGCTGCACTTCCGAAAACCGACCACAACACCCAACTTGATTGCGCGTAACCTGATCATATTGGCCCTGACATGCGCAATCGCCTTGACGACGGCCTGTCGTCAAACCGGCAACCGACTCAATATCGGTGTTATCAGCGACCCGAGAACCCAATTTGACCCCAACGACGCGACAGGCAACCAGGGGACCGTTACGCCCACGGATGCCTCCGGTTCCTCCGGCATCGTCGATCCGTCCCTGACCGATCCGTCCCTGACCCCGATCCCTTCGGGTGGATCTGGCAGCAACAGCAGCAGCAACACCAATCAACAGACCTCCGGCAGCACCACACCGGGCGGCATCTTCACACAAACCCCGACACAAACGGCCACACTGGCTACTTCACCCCTGTGGGCGCTGGCTATCGGCGTCGACGGCGCATTTGCGCTGCAACATCGCGCCAAGGCCTACGGCTCCGTAGATTTGCAATTGAACGGTGTCCGCACGATCCAACCCGATGGTTCGCTAGTGCTCACAATCACGGACAGACAGGGTGACGGCCTTCCGGGTATCGCGATCGGTGGCGTCATCTCAGGTGTGGAATGGACGGATCATTTAATCCTGCTCAATGGCGACGACTTGGCGGCGCATGAAATAATTCCGCTGACGATCGCAGCAACCTGCCCGAGAAGCGATATCAACGCCATATGGCTCGAAGCCAGCACCATTCCAGAGACCGTTTCTGCTGGCGTGCTCGCCTATACCGCATCGACGGGCACAGCCTTCCAGACTGTTGCCGTCGAACCGCTAACGGGACAGGCTCTGATCGGTCAATCCTTCGTGAATAAGGCCTGCTCCAAGGCATCGACGCTCGATCTAACCGCCAACACATCAACCTCAGGCAGCAGCGATTCCATCGTTCTGGCCGAAACCGGCGTCGGCGTTCTAACCAACGGGACGACTCAGTCCCTGGCCTTCGCTGTGCACTCACCAATGACACTTGGCGGCTTGGCCGGCGACTACATCGGCATGCACGGTCCTCATGGCGCCACCCAAATCGCCGCCCTACGCTGCAACGATCTGGGTCATTGCTCGGGCGATGCCATCGCCAGCAATGCGTCATTAGTGATCCAGCTCGACGCCCTCAACACATTGGCTAATGGAATATCAACGGGGACGCTCACCGACCATAACGGCCTCGCGAGTCCAGTCGCCTGTATATCCGACATCAACGCCGATCTTGACGGGCGCGTGAATATACTCGCATGTCAGGCCGGTGCGCCAGCGGCTCAAGTTGCTGTTTTTGTTCGCAACACTCCCTGATCGTCTCCAGCGCCACATTCAGTGATGATCCATCCATTTGCATCTGATAAGATGCCTTGTTTACATCTCGGTTCGAACCATTGACTCAGCAACAACGAAAGGCCGTGTCCCTGATCTCCGGGGGACTTGATTCCATGCTCGCCACACGCGTCATCCAGGGACAGGGTATTCACGTGGAAGGGATCAATTTCTTCACAGGCTTCTGTGTCGAAGGCCACACGCACGCCATTCGCCGTCAGGACCAAAAAAAACAAAAACGGAACAACGCCCTCTGGGTCGCCGAACAACTCGGGATCAAACTCCACATTGTCGATGTCATTGAGGAATACAAGGACGTCGTCATCAATCCCAAACACGGCTATGGCTCCAACCTGAACCCCTGTCTGGATTGCAAGGGATTCATGGTCAAGAAGGCCCATGAATGGGCCACCGAGAACGGCTTCGACTTTATCATCACCGGAGAGGTTGTCGGTCAACGCCCGATGTCTCAACGCCGCGACACCATGCCGGTGATTGCACGCGAATCCGGTGCTCATGACCGTCTTGTCCGCCCCCTGTCCGCTAAAATTCTGCCGCCAACCCTACCCGAACGCGAGGGCTGGATCGATCGAGAGGGCCTCTTTGATTTTAACGGCCGTGGACGCCGCCCCCAAATCGCACTTGCAGAACAGTTCGGACTCCATGATTACGCTCAACCTGCCGGTGGCTGCTGTTTCCTTACCGATGCGCAGTATTCGTCGAAACTCGCGGACCTTTGGCAGGCGCGTGGTAGCCGGGAATACGAGTTCGACGACATCATGCTGCTTAAAGTGGGACGCCACCTGCGACCCGACGAGGGTTACAAAGTCATCATTGCACGCGAGGACGGAGAGAACCGCTTTCTTGAAGGCTACCGCAAACAATTCACCCACCTCTTCGCCACCAGCCATACCGGCCCCCTTGCGCTGATTGATGGCGTCACAAAACCGGAGGACCTGCAACTTGCAGCCCGTCTGGTCGCGCGATTCGGAAAGGGGCGCGATTCGGATCGTGTCACGGTAGAGGTCTGTGAACCTGACGGTGTCCCGCAAACGCTAGAGGTCGTACCACTTACCGATCATGACATCCCTCAGGCTTGGTATATATGAGTAGCCAAACCCTAGATGTTCGTGGTCAACTCTGTCCTATACCCGTCATCCGCTGCCAAGGTCGGATAGCAGACCTGACGCCGGGACAGAAACTCGAGGTCCTGTGCACTGACCCGGGAACGCTGCATGACATCCCTGCATGGTGCCGCGTCCATGGCCACAAGATACTTGAGACGGCGCAAGACGATCGGGAGATCAAGATCGTGATAGAAGTCTGCGGCTAAACGATCGACGCACCAAAATGACGCATTGATGCACCATGACGACTCGATACATCGACTTAGCTTAACTAATTATTACTGATGGCCCGGTCTTTTCAAGGGCTGTTTTAAGTGGCATGATTCGTGCCTGTACGGTACTTAGTAACGTGTCCCGCCGCCTTTGGGGACAGGTTCTATTCGTGTGTGTGATCGACAGATGCCTTAGGAGGAAAAGTCTAGATGAGTGATGCAATCAAAAAGGTCTTCGACCTGGTCAAAGAAAACGAATGCCAGTTCGTCGATGTCCGTTTTACCGATACCCGTGGGAAGTGGCAGCACGTCACCTTTCCCATCCACCAGCTAAGTGAAGATTCATTCGAAGACGGCTTTGCCTTCGACGGTTCATCGATCTCCGGCTGGTGCGAGATCAATAACTCCGACATGGCCATCATTCCGGACCCTGAGAGCGCCAAGATCGATCCTTTCATCGAATCAGCCACGCTGGTGCTGGTCGGCCAGATTATTGACCCGATCACTGGCCAAGACTACAACCGCTGTCCGCGTCAGGTCGCGCAGCGAGCCCTTAAATACATCCGTTCCGCCGGCATCGGCGACACGGTTTATTTTGGCCCCGAGCTCGAGTTTTTCGTCTTCGACGGCATGCGCTACTACAACGACATGGGCGGCTGTGGATATGAGATTGATTCGGAAGAGGCGGCATGGAACTCCAACCGTAACTACGAAGGCGGCAACACCGGTCATCGACCCAAGGTCAAGGGTGGTTACTTCCCCGTTCCTCCGGTCGACTCGCTACATGAGATCCGCAACGACATGTCGCTGGTCCTGAGCGAGCTGGGGGTCGACATGGAGTGCCATCACCATGAGGTGGCCACGGCTGGACAGTGTGAGCTATCCATGCGTTTCGGTGAGATCATCGACATCGCCGACCGCGCCCAGTGGTACAAATACGTCGTTCACAACGTCGCCGACGCCCATGGCAAAACCGCGACCTTCATGCCTAAGCCAGTCTTCAATGACAACGGTACGGGTATGCATACCCATCAGTCGATCTGGAAGGGTGGCGAGAACCTGTTCGCTGGTGACAAGTATGCAGGTCTGTCCCAGGAAGCTCTATGGTACATCGGCGGCATCATCAAGCATGCGCGCGCCATAAACGCCTTCGCGAATGCCTCGACCAACTCCTACAAGCGCTTGGTCCCTGGCTTCGAGGCCCCGGTCATGCTGGCCTACTCCAATCGCAACCGTTCGGCATCCATCCGTATCCCGGTGGTCAGTAACCCGAAGGGTCGTCGCATCGAGGTCCGCTTTCCAGACCCGACCGCCAATCCGTACCTGGCCTTTACGGCTATGCTGATGGCTGGTCTCGACGGCATCGCCAACAAGATTGATCCAGGCGACCCCGCAGACAAGAACCTCTATGACCTGCCCCCAGAGGAAGGTAAGAAGATCCCGACTGTCGCATCCAGCCTGGAAATGGCTCTGGACGCCCTGGACGCAGACCGTGACTTCCTCAAGGTCGGTGGTGTCATGGATGATGACGTGATCGACGCCTATCTCGATCTCAAGCGTGAGGATGTGCAGCAGATCCAAATGCGCCCGCATCCTTATGAGATGGAGATGTACTACTCCGTCTAACCATTGATGGCGTATTGCAATCAGCAAGGCCGTCCTGCACTTCGGGACGGCCTTTTTGTTTTGACCGCTGGAGAGACCACTTGACCGAAAAAGTCACGCCTGATTGGGTCCGGTTTGTCCCCTCCTCGGCTAGGGATGACGCATTGCGCCTGGCGCGCGCTTCGCCCTACTTTGTAGACCTCATGAGGGGCGCATCACCGGAGGTGTGCGAAGGTCTTTTTCGTACCGAAAAAGACGCCCTGCTGCCGAATGGATGCGATCCCTGGTTACCCCAGGGCTTACCCGAGGACCAAGTGTCTGCCCTTGCAGCCTTACGGCAGGCCAAGCGTAGCGGGCTACGACACTGTCTGTGGTGGGAACTGGGGCTGCATGGAGATATTGAGGCCTCATATCATGCCCTGTCTGATTGGGCAGGTGGCCTCATTGACGCTGCCCTGGCTATGGCGACCCAACTGATCGCGCCAAAGCTGGGCAGCCTGGATAACGGCGGCTTTGCCGTTATCGGCCTGGGTAAGCTGGGCGGCAGAGAACTCAATCTGGGATCGGATGTCGACCTGTTATTCATCTGGCGAGGACAGGGATCGACGCGTGGAGGCAGACGCGAGGTCGACGCGGGGAGCTATTTCAACGAACTAGCGCGCCTGCTGATCCGTCTCTTGAGCGAGCGCACCGAAGACGGCATCGTCTGGCCGGTCGATATGCGACTGCGCCCCGGTGGCGATGGCGCACCGATCTGCCTTAACCTCGACGCGACACTTGAGCACTACCTGAACTATGGTCAGACTTGGGAGCGCGCAATGCTGATCAAGGCCAACGTAGTCGCCGGAGACAGAGCCATAGGGGAGCGGTTCCTTACAGAGATACAACCCTTTATCTATCGCCGCTATCTCGATTACAGCGCCGTGGCAGCGCTTGCAGATATGAAGCGGCGTATAGATGCCCAAGCCAGCGCTCAAGAGCTCGGCCCGGGCTTCGATGTCAAACGTGGCCGCGGCGGCATTCGGGAAATCGAATTTTTCATTCAGTCGCTCCAGCTTCTCCACGGTGGACGACTGATCCACCTACGTCAGCGGGAGGGACGGCTAGCATTGCATGCGCTTTGCGAGTCCGGACTCATTGAGGCCGATATGGTCGATCGACTCTTTGCGAGTTATCGCTTCTGGCGAGGCATCGAGCACGCCCTGCAGGCACGTCATGGCGAGCAAACCCACCGGCTTCCAGATGACTTTTCCGACTTTCTGAATGCCATTTTTTGCCGGACAGATATCCTGACAGCCATGCGGGCGCATGCTGAATTCATCTCCAAGGTATTCACCGACCAAGTGCTGCCTCAGTCGCAGGCAACCGGCAGTGCACATTCCGGCTGGCTATCGGGAAACCGGCTGGCCACGGAATTAGCGCTCGGCGAGCAAGAACGTGCGACGATGATTGCCGCCCTGAACCGCATCGATGCGCATCTCGACCGCGGTCTCCTACCTGAGCGTTGCCGTACGGAAATCGAGAGCATTCTCGACGTCGCCATGCCCAGTTGGCTCGACGACGCGAATGGTGCGGACGCCTGCGATGCGTTGGCTGACCTCATCATCAATATTTCCGGCCGGGCGACCTGGATCGACCTGCTCGCTACCCACCGCGGAGCCCTGGATTGGCTGGTCGGCGTTCTTTCCGCCAGCCGCTATCTCGCTCGTTTCCTCGTCGACCACCCCCACATGCTTGAGTGGCCGCTGCTTAAGGCCCGAGGTGACGCGGAGATCCAGCAGATTTGCACGCAGATCGATGCCTTGGAATCGGCGCCAGACGAATCGGAGGTCCTGCAAGATCTAGGGCGTTTCATCGACATGGCGCGCATCCAGTGCGCGCTGATGATCGACGCACACCGCGCCGACGCGCGTGAGATCGGAGACTGGCTGGCCGAGGTCGCCGATGCCGCCGTTCGTTGCTGCCTACGACTCGGTCTGCGTCAGTTAAGACTGGACCAAGAGTTCCCCTTCGTAGCCCTGTCCATGGGAAAACACGGTAGTCGGGAGATGGGGCTCGCTTCAGATCTCGACATGGTCTTCATCCTGACAGATCCTGACTATCAGCAAAAGACCACTCCCCTTGCTCGGGACGTAAGAGACTATGCCCAACGCCTCGGTCGCAGGATCATCCGTCAGCTAACAGATCAGGCCCCCTTCGGAGCGGGATACGAATTTGACGCCCGGCTCCGTCCCAGCGGGGACGGTGGTATCCTCGTAACCACGCTTGCCGGATTTCGTGATTATCAGCTCAATGAGGCCCAAACCTGGGAGCATCAGGCGCTTTGTCGCGCCCGCCCCGTGGCTGGTCCCGCGGAGTCTCAGCAGGCCGTGCTCAAAGTCATCGGCGAGATAATTGCCCAACCACGGGACCGTCACCAACTGACCGTGGAGGTACGTGGCATGCGAGACAAGATGATGGAGCACTTGGCATCGACCTCGGATGAGATCATCAACCTCAAGCAGGATGCCGGAGGCCTCGTCGATATCGAATTTCTGGCGCAGTTTGCCCGGCTTGCCTTTTGCGGCGAGCAGACCGGCACCATAACGACCTTCGAGCATCTCCCTACGTCTGCGCCGAAAGACTGGGTCGATGCTGCCCCGGTACTAATCAAGACATACTTGGACTACCGTAGCGTGGAGAATATGCTGCGGATCCAACTTTGGACGTCACCCAAGCGCCTTTCGACGAACTCATCCGATCCGGCTTGGGTCACCCTATACCGGCATACTCCATTTACATCACCCGATCTATTGAAGAGGCGCATGCAGGAAACCCGAACCCTCTATGATCTACTTCTCGATTCGGGGAAAACATCATGAGCGATTATTGCAGTTGGTCGATACAGCCTGTGTATCACTAATGACTATGGAATGTAGGTGACTTCAACCATGAAACAGCCAAGCATCATGACCCAGTTAATCGGTCCACTTGTGGCCGCTGCCTTGTTGAGTGTGCAAGTTCAGGCCAAGTCAGATGAGATCTATCGCAGCCGAGCTGCCGACGGCAGCATAATCTTCTCCGATCAGCCGATACCCGGCGCCGAAAGTATTGAGATCAGGCCAACCCAGACCGTACCGGCCTTTAAAGACACACCGTCGGACACGGCACCCACCAAGAAAACAGGCGAATCCAGTCAAGCGGGTGTCTACCAACAATTGATGATCGCCTCACCAATCAACGACGAGACATTGCGTGAAAATGCGGGCACGGTGACGGTGACCTATATCAGCAATCCGCCGCTTAAGGACAAAAATGGTCACTACCTGCGCATCCGGCTCGATGGCAAGGCCTTCCCGGCGCCCCCCGGTAACATGGGCGTAACCGTGAACAATGTAGACCGAGGCGATCATGAGCTAGTCGGCGAGATCCTAAGCGACGAGGGTGTAGTCCTGATCCAATCAGATAAGACTGTCTTTCACCTCAGGAGATTCTCCAAACTTTTCAAGAAAACGACTACGAATTAGACGCGCCCTGATCAACTCATGACTGAAACCCCTATGACCATAGCCAACGCGAGCCATAAGGCGCCAGACTTACTGGAACACCTCCATACGGCCGTCTGCCTGCTCGATACCCGGCTCCGTATCGACTACATGAATCCGGCGGCCGAGACCTTGTTCGCTACGAGTCTCGGGCATGCACATGGCAAGCCGATTGACGAATTACTCATCGAGCCTGGTTCAATTCATGCACGAATGCACGACAGCCTGAGCAACGGAGAGGAATGGACCGAACGCGAGGCCAGAATCACACTCTCTTACCACAACACCTTCACGGCGGACATCACCGTGACACCGGTCGGCCACCCGCCACACTGCCAAGCACTCATCCTGGAATTGGTGCCGGCCGATCGCAGATTGCATATCTCCCAGGAAGAGGAACTGATGATTCAGAATCAGACCTCCCAAGCCTTGGCAAGAGGCCTTGCCCACGAGATCAAAAACCCTCTGGGTGGATTGCGTGGAGCGGCACAGCTACTGGAACGAGCACTGGATGGCCCCGAACTCCGCGAATATACGACTATCATCATCCGTGAGGCCGATCGCCTCAAGACCCTGGTCGATACCATGCTTGGCCCGAAGACCAGCCCTCAACGCCAGCCTTGCAACATTCACGAACCGCTTGAACACGTGCGGACACTGGTCGAAAGCGAAATGGGTAAGGACGTCACCATACTTACCGATTACGACCCCAGCCTCCCCGAAGTCATGATCGATCGCGACCAGATCATCCAGGCCCTGTTGAACTTGATCCGAAACGCCGCCCAGGCCATAGAACAAGGTGGCGCTATCACCCTGAGGACACGCAGTCAGCGCAAAGTCTCGATAGGTCAAAGCAGCCACCGCCTTACGGTTCGTATCGATATCATCGATGACGGGCCCGGCATACCGAGCGACATCCGCGCCAATATCTTCCTACCCATGGTCACAGGCAGGGCTGACGGTACCGGCCTGGGTCTGCCCATTGCACAGACCCTCGTCCAACAAAACGGCGGCCTGATAGAATGCCGGGAACAAGATGGCCAAACCGTTTTCAGCATCTACCTCCCATTGGACATCTGACATGGCTCGACCCCTTATCTGGATTATCGACGACGACGACTCCATCCGTTGGGTCCTGGACCGCGCACTTCGCCAGGCGAATATGAATACCGAGATATTCGAGGCAGCAACCGGGATTATGGACCGGCTCGACAAAAAGCCCGAACCTGACGCCCTGCTTGTCGATATTCGCATGCCTGGGATCAGCGGACTCGAACTGCTCAGCCACTTGACCGAGACACGCCCGGACCTCCCAGTCATCATCATGACCGCCCACAGCGACCTCAACAGTGCGATCGCCGCCCATGAGGGCGGCGCTTTCGATTATCTGCCCAAGCCATTCGATATCGATGAAGCCATTTCGCTCGTAGAGCGCGCGATCCGCCAAAAGCGCGAGTCCCAGGCACCCGTTAGATCATCCGACGGCAATGGCTCAAAGCCCGCGCCATCGACAATCATTGGACAGGCTCCCGCCATGCAGCAGGTCTTTCGCGCCGTAGGCCGCTTGGCTCAATCGGATCTGACAGTCTTAATCACGGGTGAATCCGGCACAGGTAAGGAGCTTATCGCCCACGCGCTCCACGAACACAATCCACGTCGTCATGGTTCCTTCATTGCCATCAACACGGCAGCTATCCCCAAGGAACTTCTTGAGTCGGAACTCTTCGGCCATGAGCGAGGCGCCTTTACGGGTGCTCAAGCCCAGCGCCAGGGGCGCTTCGAACAGGCCAAGGGCGGCACCCTTTTTCTCGATGAGATCGGGGATATGCCCTTTGACCTGCAGACGCGGTTACTCAGGGTCCTGGCTAACGGGCAGTTCTATCGCGTGGGTGGGCAGACAGCGATCCGAACCGATGTGCGAATCATTGCGGCCACACACCAGAATCTCGGAGAATTGGTTGAGGACGGCCGCTTCCGGGAAGATCTATACCACCGCCTCAATGTGATCCGCATTCATTCCCCCGCCTTGCGGGAGCGCATCGAGGACATCCCGGCCCTGACCGAACACTTCTTGAGCCAGGCAGCACGGGAATTAGGTCTCGATAAAAAGACACTGAATCCGGAATGCACGCGCCACTTCCAGGCCTTTCCGTGGCCGGGCAACGTGCGTCAACTTGAGAATATCTGCCGTTGGTTAACCGTGATGGTACCCGGACGCGAGGTGCAACTGTCGGATCTGCCTCAGGAGATACGGTCATCGTCGGTTGCCCCCAGAGAAGACAATGACGGTCATTGGCGGCAGGCCCTGCGCGCACAGATAGAGACTTCCTTGAGCCGTCCCGATGCCGCGCTGGCGGACGAAATCGTACCCGAAGTAGAGCGTCTCATGATTGAGTGCGCGCTGGCTCATACTCACGGAAAACGTCAGGAGGCAGCCAAACTACTGGGCTGGGGACGAAACACCTTAACCCGCAAGATCAAGGAGCTGGGACTCGCTGAAGACTCTGATGCCACAGGTTAAGCGCCCGCTCACCAAAGAAAGCGAAACGCACCCAATCGTCGATCGACTGGGCGCGTCAGAAGGAAGTTATGGGGCCATCCTTGGCCTTATTGTTTTTATCCACACCGCCCGACCAATGATCAAGCGGACATGGTTTCATATCGGACCGGTCTTGACTCTTAGCCGCCCAGGTGCCCGACAAAGAGTACGAGTGCGGTTCCGAGAAAGGCCGCGGCCAAAACGATTGAAAGGGTGTTTTCCATGCTCGATCTCCTCTTGTGTTCAATCAGGATTCAATGTAAATACCATACTAAATATATCAACTATTTTTGTATGGATATTACGAATCGATTCTAACGCTAACGATTTGCGAGATCAAGACGCATGACAACCGCTAAAAAAATGCTATCTTTTGCATATGACGACATCACCTAAACCCCCCATTACCCCCGACCCATTCGTATCCTGGTTTCGGGAAGCTGCCCCATACATACATGCCTTTCGCGGCAGGACATTTGTCATTTACGTTTCGGGAGAGGTCATCATCGAGGGACGTTTCCCGCTCCTGGCTCAGGATATCGCCCTGTTGCGCAGCTTAGGGATTCACCTTGTCATCGTCCACGGTGGTCGACCACAAATTGAATCCGCGCTGGGTGACAGAAAACACGAATCGCTCCTGATAGAGGGTGAACGCGTCACCGATCCCGCAGCACTCGCCTGCGTAATCGAGTCAAACGGCAAGATTCGCGTAGAGATCGAGTCGACGCTATCGATCGGTTTACCCAATTCACCGATGTCAGGTTCGGCGATCAGGGTTGCTTCGGGAAACTTCGTGGCCGCAAGGCCGCTGGGCGTGCTTAAGGGCGTAGACTTTTTGCACACGGGACGCATTCGCAAAATCGATGCCGTCGGGATAAGAACCCTCCTGGAGACCGGCTCGATTGTTCTACTTTCAGCTATCGGTTATTCGTTGACCGGGGAGACATTCAATCTGAAGTCCCAGGAAGTGGCTGCAGAGACCGCTCAAGCCATCGGTGCCGATAAACTCATCTATATCACCGATACCGCCGACCTAGGGGTCCGCCAGTTCAGTTGGCAAGCAGCGAGTCAGTTCTTGAATGAGCAGACCTCTCTACCTCAGGCCTGTCGAGACGCCCTCGGCCCGGCGATCGAATCCTGCCGGCGGGGAAAGGTCAGACGCGCCCACCTGATCGACCACAGACTGGATGGAGGGTTGCTGCAAGAACTGTTTTCACGAGACGGCATCGGTGTCCTGATCAACCAGGACACCTACGAGGACATCCGCCCTGCTCTCCTTGATGACATCGGCGGCCTCATCGAACTCATCCAACCGCTTGAGGCCCAGGGCGTTCTGATTGGCCGCAATCGTGAGGCGCTGGAGTTGGACATACAACACTACGCCGTCATTGAACGCGACGGCATGATTGTGGCGTGTTCCGCGCTATATCAACACGAGGGCCATATGACCGAAATGGCCTGTCTGGCCGTACACCCGGACTACCAGCGGCGCGGCTATGGCGACCGGATGCTGAAATACAGTGAGGAACAGGCGAAAAGGCGGGGATCGAGGCAGATCTACGTGTTGACCACGCAGACCACGCATTGGTTTCTGGAGCGGGGCTTTAACTTAGGCGAACTCGCCGATGTGCCGGAGACACGGCGCAGTCAAACCAATCCGGGACGGGGCGCCAAGGTCTTCTTGAAGACTCTGACTGATAGCGCTTAAGAACTCACAGGCCTGATCCGCCAACCTAGCCCAGCCAGCAACGGACACAAAAGCCATAACAGCGCCCCACCGCCCGAACCGGTGCTTCCAGCCGCTTGGGTACTCTGGATGGACACCACTGAGGCCATCGATGTGCCGGAGGCCGTATTGACGGCGATATTATTGTTCTCGCTCAACTCCGTGATCGCGCTGGTATTGTCAGCGATCGCCCCCAGATAATAGGCGCCGGCCGACACAGGAATCGCTGTCAACGTCACAGTGCTGATCGATCCACCCGAATTCAAAGACACGTCGGCAAAAAGGGTACCGCTTGAGGGCACGGTACTCGTATAAAACACCGTATTGTCCTTGTAGTACTTGATCGTCGTACCCACCCTCTTGACTCGAATAACCTGCCCTGCTGCCACGGAAGAAGTAAACACACTGCAAGGAAAAGGCAGCGCGCATTTCTCGTACACCTTAAGCTGAATGAGCGGGTCACCTGAGGTGGCGTTCAGCACCAAGGCATAATCCATCCCTCTGAGACCATGACAAATCGACACCTGTGTGCAAGTCTCGGTATGAGTATTTGATAGACCGACCGCGACGTTGTTGCCTGCGGCCGGAACCGTCAGTTCCACCTCGCCATCGCCGGCAAAGGACTCGTTGGACAAGGCGCCAGAGCCATCGAGTTTCCAGACGCCACAGGTCGCGGCATCGGCCTGGATCTGGGTCGCGGTCGGCGTAACGCCACAAAAATAAGGGTCAGCGGTATTCCAGCTAGCGGTCACAGGCACAGAGATGGGAAGCGTCACAGACGTCGTCCGCGAGTCGCTATTGATAGGGTTACCTATAGCATCGACCAAGCCCACAGTGTAATCAATCTGGGCCGCGCGATAATCCGCCGTTGTGATCGTCGTGTCCGTAGACAGATAAATACCCACCGAGAACAGCGACGTCACCGCGGGTTGGAGCAGATTCGTCAATACCGTATCGACATTGAAGGGCGTACCACGAACAACTGTGGTCGGTGCGCTGACGGATGTCATCTGCAGGTCCGGAACGGCACCCGGCTGCCCAGACGCGAGGCCAACCGAAATCTGGGTCGTCGAGACCGTCGTATTGTTCGTTTCATCACTCTCGGTAATCGTGCCGCCGCTGTCGACGACCGCCCCGAGATAATAAACCCCAGGCGTCAGCGAACTCGGAATGTCGACGGACACCGTAGCGCTATTCGGCACACCAAGACTCACGGCAACGCTGATCGTACGCGGCGGCGAAACACCGATCAGCAGCAGGGTATCTACACCGGCATCAATGGTCGCGTCGGTCGATAAATAGTA
>CAZASZ010000004.1:0-20157 GCA_964487925.1 uncultured Gammaproteobacteria bacterium | reverse complement strand
TCAGCAGCAGGGTATCTACACCGGCATCAATGGTCGCGTCGGTCGATAAATAGTAGCTGACATCGAAGGCCGTCCCATTGGTAGCCGCGCCAGTGGTCTGCACCTGATCACTGACGGACATCTGAGCACCGATCGTAGCCCCGTCCGGATAGCTCACCAACGAGACCGTGAGATCGGGAATCGGATCAACGGTAATAGCGGGTCGAGTAACCAGACGGTTATTGGTCTCGTTAGACTCTGCGACCGCGCCTGTCGAATCGACGATGATATCGAGCTCGTAACTACCGGCAGGCGTTGAGGTAGGAATCGTCACCGCAGCGGCGACACCGCTCAAGGTGCCCTGATTGGCCATGGCATTCAGGTCGGCCGCCTGACTGATGAAAGAAGTCCCGGTCAACGGGATATCGGCGCCACCGCCGACAGGAACCAGGACAAAGGACTGTGTGATTGCACTGGCGGGTGGTTGGGTGCGCGTGTTGTGTACGTCATAGGTCAGATTGAGCGTCGACCCGGCTGCTGCGTTTGTCGGCGAGCCATTCAGCGCCGTGGGCTGTAGATCCGGCGGATCCACGATCTGTATGGTCGAGGAACTGACCCAACTATTGTTCGATTCATCACGCTCGACAACGGCGTTGGCGACATCAACCTTGGCGATCAGATAATAGTTGCCAGGCGCCAGCGTAGCGACCGGCGGCACCACCAAGGTCACAGCACTGCTATCCGTTGCACCCGCGGCAAGCGCGGTCAGCTGCCGGACCGGAGAAGCGGCTACGGCTACGGGTGACGGATCCGTCGGCGAGGTGCCGAAGTAAAAATTGACATCGAAGGCCGTGGTGATCCCGAGCAGTTTGCCTAAAGTAGCATCCAGGACGTTGGTCACCGAGTTCTGGATAGTCATCAAACCGTCCGACACACCCGATGACGGTACACTCGTTACCGAGGTCGTCAAATCCGCCAAGGCGTGCCCAAGCTTGATGATCGTGAAGGCGCCGCCATTGGCCATCGAAGCCGGCGCCTTGCTGTCGCCGCCACCGACGACATGGACGGTGGTTTGCGTCCCGCCATCCACACCAAGGGCGATGGCGCCGGCCCGATCATCGTTTGCGCTATTTACGACGAATGCATCCCGCAGGACGCCGCCGACCTGGTAGTGCAAAATCGCGATATCATGCCCCGCCGTACCCACGGCATCCCCTTGCGTGGCCGCGATATAGACCTCATCGGGGATATCGACTTCTATCGCTACGGCATCATCATCGTTGCCAACGTCATAATCCGCAGCCGAACGCCAGACCTCCGCGCCATTCAGATCATATTTGATCATGGCGACGTTCTTATTGCTGATCGCTGCCGTCTGGAGGGCGACATAGGCGCCATCACCGGCCTTGACCCTGATTGCACGGGCATAGGCGCCGCTATACGTAGCCAGCGGCGTTGCAGGAGAGGATAACGTCTGCATCCAAAGCGACGCGCCGGTTGTCTGATCGATTCGATGCGTCTGAGCACTAAAAGGGATCGCGTTCTGATTATCCCAACGATCAAAAATCACATAGGGATCACCGCCAGCAACATCGAGGGCCACGGCTTGGTCGCGATGGTTGCTGTTAGCGGCATCGAGTGCCTGTCCCCAAGCGCCATCCGCTCCGGTGCTCAGGCTGTACTTATAAATTCGGACATCGCCGCGATCGGTGCTCGTCGTGATATCGGTGGTACCGAGTACGTACAGGGCCGTCGGCGTAGTCGGGTTGTCGAAGGCCATGGCAACCGCGCGGTCATCGCCCGCTGATACCGGCGAATAAATACTGGTCAGGGCGCAGTTCGTTGTGTTCATACTCAGGACGTCGATGTCCCGGGTCGTCGGTGCCGCGCCATTAGGTACGGTCGCGAGGATATAGGTGGCGCTGCTACTGGCCAAAATCCCTTCTGGGACACCCACGGTCGCTGTATCGGTGCAAATAACCACACCGCTCGAATCCAGCTTTGCGGCCAGAACTTGGGCCGTGGCGCCGCTGCCATAATAGACGGCTGTCAAATAGACGTTGCCCAGACCATCCAGGGCGATACTTACAGGGGTATTACGATCCGTGGGCCCCACAGCAGCGGCTGCGGTCTCCCAAAGCTGGCTGCCATCCGGCTGAGTTCGGGACACGAATATGTCATCACCGGCCCCAGACCCAGTTACAGTCCCGACATCACGGTAACCGGCTGAATATATTCCACCGCCGGCAGACACCTTGACATCGGTAGCCTTGGCCGACTGGAGGTAGAGAGGCGTCGCGCTATCCGTCTGGTTGACCAGCGTCCACAGCTCAACCGTATCGGCGTTACTGAGCGCCGGGGTCGTCGCGGGCGTCAATACCCAAGGTGCGGCCCAACTAGGCGTCACCCAGCAAAAGACAACAATAAGGGCGCCTAGGCACCGCGAGCTCCATCCCAACCAAGAGGATAGACGCGAAACCCTGGCCCCGTTCAAGGAGGACATATTCCCTTCACTCCACGGGTGCCGACGCTGCAAGCTAAGCTATTCTGGGTAGGACTGAAAAAATCGGCCCAGTTGACCGCCAGGGGGTCAAAGCCGTTCCCCTCACCCGTATAGGTACCAGTAGTAAATACCGCGTTGTGCACCAAGTTCCCGCCCGCATCCAGGCTCTGATGCGCCCATCCATCCGCAGAGTTCCAACCCGCGCCCGCCGTGTAGGCATACTTACCGGCAGTGACCGTACTGCGTTGCACCTTGGTCATATCAAAATCACCGGCCCCATCCGTCGGCAGCGCATCGGTGCCGGTCAAGATCAGGGCCAGCTTGTTCACGATAGGCGTGTTTCGATCTTTTTGGGTATAAGTGAGCCCCCTCAAATCCGCCTGAAACTCGCTCGTCATGGTGGCATTATCCGTCGTCACCTGAGAGATCAGCGGCTTTCTGTCTAGAAATGGCTTGTTGACCTCTTGAGTCATTTGACTGTCGCTCAGGGTCATGCGCATGACCGTCCGCGCAGGATTACCCGTACCGGAGCCAGAGATCCGGGCGCTGTCCGCCGCCGAAACCGGAGACGCGATCGAACCGATACCGAAGGGATCCAAGGCATTGCCAAACAGGGTCTTCGCGTTCACAAGACCTTTACGATTCAAACCATTCGTCGCCACGTTGAGCTCGTTACCGCCCGAATCTTGCGAAAATGGGCTGATTTTGACGTTGTTAATATCCGCTGATTGGCCGTCATTCGGGCTGACGCTCGTCAAGCTGGCGCGGGTGTAGCTTTCATTTGCAAAACCTACGCCGGGGTCGCCGACAACCACGTGAAAGTACAATGTATTGTCGATGGTCAGTTCTTCCTGAATAAAACGGGTACCATCATTACCAACCAACGTACCACCGCCCGCCGACACATCACCACCGATGATTGTGCAATCCGCCCCTGGTAAGGCTTGTCCGCAGTTACCAAAATTGGGCGTCGCTAGAACGGCATTGAAATTCAACTGAAACTCGGTGGCGGCTAAAGCAGAATGGCTGACCGAAAATATCGTCATATATAGTAGGACAAGCACTGACGCAGCCCTACTACGGGCAACCAGACTGCGCTTAAACATGTGTGAAAGTAGATTCGGCTTCATATTGATGACCACCGTTTGATAGCCCCGGGCTCGCCGCGAACCAGTATCGACTGACTCCTGTGGCGGCAAGCCACACGTACGACAGGCCTGGGACACGCCTACGCGCAAATGGTTCGACTTCAAAATCCAGGCAACTTGCCAATTATACCGAAAAAACGCCTCTATTTATAGGACGGGCGCACATATATTAATGGTGTCTAAAGGTTTCAGCACGCACGCGACCTTGTCGACTCACTCGATGAAGACATCGCTCCACGGGAAGGTGCGTTCGACGGACGAGTGTTTCTTGTCGCTCAAACGTGCGCGAATCTGGATGCGCGCCGGCAGAAAACCGTCAGGCAGGACCATGACGCCCGTGAGTTCTTGGAAATATTTGAAATGAAACTGCGTCCGGCTCGCTGTCGAGAGGTTTACCTGGTCTGGCGTGATGGTCAAGGGTTGGTCGCCGAGCATACCTTCGATTCGTATCTCGATTCGACCGGTTATCGTCCTGTTGCCCTTCATATACTGAGTCAAAATCAGCCGGTAACTGAACTCAGGCAGCTTCCCGCTACCCCGAATCTGAACGCTTTGTATATGCAGCCCGCGCGACTGCTCTCCGACATTGACCATCGCCCTATAGAAGGCGAGCTCCTTACGCAATTCAGCGATTTCATCCTGCTGGCCGCGCAGGTCATGCTCCACCGTATCATATGCCCGGCGGTCGACTTGGGCCGATTCCTTAAGCATCACCTGCTCTTGATTCAGCGAACGAAGCGCCGTCTGCAGACGGGCCGCCTCGGCCCTTAATGACGACACGGTCTCTCTGGCCGCCAACAGGTCATAACCACCAAAATACCGACCGGCAAGAAACAGGAGGGCGCCGGCCACAATAATGGCGCACCCCTTGAGCAACATCGGCTTGTCCATATATCCCCGGATTAACCCATCAAGGCGACAATGCCACTTGCCCTAACCCTGTATCTTCCGGAAGGCCTATCAAGAGATTCATATTCTGGACCGCCTGACCGGCAGCCCCCTTAACGAGATTGTCGATGACCGAAAGGATGACCGCCTTGTTTCCACCTGGCAGGCGATGAATCGCCAAACGACAGAGGTTGCTACCGCTAACCGAACGGGTCTCGGGATGCGAGTCTGCAGGCAGCACATCGACAAAGGTCTCATCCCGATATCGCGACTCAAATATCGACTGTAGGTCTGCGGCAGGATCTGCCAGATCGACATAAATCGTCGCGTGGATACCACGAATCATCGGCACCAGATGGGGTATGAAGGTCAAATCCACAGGTCGGCCCGCGATATCCGACAAGCCTTGCCGGATCTCCGGGAGGTGACGATGCCCGGAGACCCCATAGGCCTTGAAGCTCGCACCCATCTCAGCAAACAGAGACGGTACCGCCGCCTTGCGACCAGCGCCGCTAACCCCGGACTTGCAATCAGCGATGATGGAATGCTCGTCGATGACCCCGGCATGCAGCAGCGGCATCAACCCCAACTGCACTGCCGTCGGATAACAACCGGGATTAGCAATCAGGCGCGCGCCGGAAATAGCCTCGCGATTGAATTCGGGCAGCCCGTAGACCGCCTCGGCAAGATATTCCGCAGCAAGATGCGGTTCACCATACCAATGAGCCCAGGTCGCTTTATCCCGAAGCCGGAAATCAGCTGCGAGATCGATAACCCGGGCACCGCCCTCGACCAGCACCGGTACCTGCCGCATAGCGGTGCCATTTGGCGTGGCGAAAAAGACGACATCGCAAGTTGCAAGCAGATCCGGGGCAGGCTCAGAAAAATCAAGATCATAATGGCCACGCAGACTTTCAAATAAGCCGGAAACAGGCCGGCCGGCCTGCTCTCTCGATGTCACGACAGCGACCTCTACATCGGGATGCCCCGATAATAGGCGCAATAACTCGACGCCGGTATAGCCGGTCCCGCCAACTACCGCCACCCTGACCCGATCTTTCACAGCAAACCCTCCTAAACCCCTACTTTGTGAATACTCCACCGGCTTTAGCCGGTGGCTTCGGGTTATACGGCTAAAAGCCGGATTGATCGGCCGTACGGCCGATTGTCCCCTCCCCCAAAACTGGGAGAGGGTTAGGGTGAGGGCTCATAAAACAACCTCGGAGCCTTCACCCCTCACCCCAACCCTCTCCCCTCAAAGGGAGAGAGAGTAAAAGCAACATTGCCACCTAAAGGCGTGGGATTTTCAATCCCCTATTAACAGACGTTAAAGACATACTCAATTGGCTGTCATAGGCCGTCGAGACGGCAAACGGCTGAATGCTTCATGATAGAGGCTATCCGAGCCGGATGCTAGAATATGGTTCGGATAGCAACGAGATTAGGTATCATAACGATGTCCATTCCCTGCTATGTAAGCGGAAAAGGCATGTACGCAAGCGACGCCACTTGGAACTTCAAGGTCGCGGTCATAACCACGCTGGAGGAATCCGGGCTGGGCTACGATACACGATTCCGATATTACCGCGACCGCTTCCCAAATCTGTCTACGTCTGATTTGGCCAGAAAAATCTGCGACCCAATCGAGTACTACGACACCGACTGGCCCGCCTATTTCGAATCAGCCAGCGAGTCGCAAACCGAGGCCGAGGCCGCAACCCGCTTCATGCTGGAGCGGGACATGCGCTTTCAGGATACCGCCAGGGCAGCGATCTATTGCTTTGACGAAGCAGGTTTGGGATCAGGGATAAACTGCATGCGTTTCCTAAATGCCGGTAAGCCAATATTGGGGTTCTATCGTCCGAGCCACCTGGCCAGGGGCGTCAACCTATCCAATATCCTGCAGCTTTCGTTAGAAGCCCCTAACCTCGTGCATCTCGAAGTCTATTCAGACCCTAACAAGCTTTCCGAATACGTGATCACTTGGCTCAAGGCGTTGTCCTCATCCTTCGCTTCCAGTGCCTGTTGAACCCGCTTATCGTGAACATATCGCGCCAGGAATTGGGATGCGTCCTCTCGTCTGGGAAAGGGGCCTTTGACACCCTCTCTGATCTCGACATACCAGGCGTTGTCCTTGAAAAAGAAACGATTGAGCTTCTGCCGGTTGTCGAGGGATCCCTTACGTCGCATAGCCCTTCCTCTTCAGGTTGATAGCGCAAAATATGTTATGCATATATTGACGATAGTCTCTACTGACATAAAAGAGAACCAACTTTAATAACCTACCGGCACGCTATACATTCTATAACAATAATTCGTCATGGACCTAACCGCCGATGCAGCCCTACTCTTTCTGATCTTCTCGGCCAATGGTGCCCCGATCCTTTCCGCACATCTGTTTCCCAACCGAATGAACCATGCCATTGACCGTGGCAGGCAGTGGCGGGACGGTCACCCGATCCTAGGCGCATCCAAGACCTGGCGCGGACTGATCAGCGGCGTTGCCTTACCCACTGTTCTGGCCATACCGTTCGGCTGGTCACCCCTGTTCGGATGTCTGATCGGACTGTTCGCCATGCTCGGCGATCTCTGCTCCAGCTTTATCAAACGCCGACTCGCTATGCCTCCGGAGGCCCGGGCGACCGGTCTTGATCAAATCCCTGAGGCGCTACTCCCGATGTTTTTTGCTACTACTGTCTTAGCGACTACCTTGCTGGATCTGATTGTGATTACGGTCACATTCATGCTCATCGAGATGGGCATTTCACCGTTGTTATATCGCTTGAGAATGCGCAAGAAACCCTACTAACCGACGAATTAGGGTGCAGGATGCAGACGATGCAAGACGATCTCGGGCGGGCAGAAAAAGCGGATATCCAACACCGAAGTCCCACACCCGCGGCTGGTGTAACCCTGCAGGGTTCCATCGCGCCATTCACCACGACAATAACGACGCGGGCAATTGCTGTCATAGGTTACGGCAATGCCACCCGGCAGGCACACCTGTCCGCCATGGGTATGTCCACAGAGCATGAGTCCAACGCCCGTACACGCCACCTCGCGGTAGGTCTCCGGCGAGTGACTGAGTAGGATCACGGCCGCCTCGGCGGGAATGCCCTCCAACGCCTTGTCCAAATTGTCCGCTTGATAAAAATGCGGATCATCAATACCCGCCAAATAGATATCACCGTTCGATATCGATACGGATTCATTCAACAATACCCTGATACCCAGGTCCTCCATGACCTCGGCTATCGCAAGACAATCGTGATTACCCAGCACCGCATAACAAGGCGTAGGCAGATGAGGTTTCAGTCGCCTAAAAGCACCGACAACGGCATCTATCGGCCCGTAGGTCCTGACCCGGTAGTCTCCAGTCAGGACGCAGAGATCGGCTTCGACACCATCAAGGCCGCGAATCAAGGCATCCACAGTATCGGTGGCCATATCCAAATGCAGATCGGTCAGATGAAGTACGCGCAGACCGGCATCGGAAGCGGAAACGCCGGGGAGATAGACGTCATGAGTATGCACGCGCATACGACGGGCAAAATGGCGACCGGCGGCCTCGATGCCAAGCCAACGGACGAGCACTCGGGCCATCCGCTGCCCGGACAGCCAGTTTTCCGGGCGAAACCATCGTCCATGCCCAAAGGTGTCGACAGCGTGGTCACGCTCCAATCCGAGCCGCAAATTCAGATGCGATGTTCCGATCCTTTGCGCCAGGTGTCGACAGGCTGCTTCACTGGGTCTGGGTTGCTCGTAACGCTGCGACATGGTCGTCTTTATGGCCCCTAGGCAAAAAATGATCGGTTCGGGTGCGTGAAATGGGCGTCAATCTCCGATAGAATCGTATCCCTTAGGCCCATTAGAGACAACACATCGAGAGCAACGCACTATGAGCATAGTTGGTATGGAAGATCGGGACGGGGTGATCTGGCTGGATGGCGAGCTTATTCCGTGGCGAGAAGCCAAAGTACATGTACTGACACATTCCCTCCACTACGGCATGGGAGTCTTCGAGGGCGTCCGCGCCTATCGTACAGATCAGGGCGCCGCGATCTTTCGCCTCCAGGACCACACCGACCGCCTCTTCCGGTCGGCGCACATACTGAATATGCCGATGACGCTCAGCAAGGAAACGGTAAACGAGGCTACTTGCGCCGTCGTGCATGGAAACGGTCTCGAGTCCGGATATATCCGCCCGCTGGTTTTCTACGGCTCCGAAGGTATGGGGCTTCGCGCCGACAATCTAAAGACCCACGTCATGATCGCGGCCTGGGCTTGGGGCGCCTACATGGGTGAAGAGAACATGCGACA
The DNA here is from genome assembly GCA_964487925.1 of uncultured Gammaproteobacteria bacterium. Classification (GTDB taxonomy): domain Bacteria; phylum Pseudomonadota; class Gammaproteobacteria; order SZUA-140; family SZUA-140; genus RI-283. Next base: position 11,319 of record CAZASZ010000004.1, on the reverse strand, counting down.
AGGTATCCGGGTGCGAACCTCTTCCTATACCCGCCACCACGTCAATGTTTCGATGTGTAAGGCTAAGGCAACCGGGCATTACATCAACTCAACACTGGCGCTTAACGAGGCATTGGCCAGCGGCTGTGATGAAGCCATGTTGCTCGATGCTCAGGGCTACATCTCCGAAGGCAGCGGCGAAAACATCTTCCTGGTCAGAGATGGGGCTCTTTACACGCCCGCGCTGACCTCGGCCCTGGACGGCATAACCCGACAGACTATCATCTCTCTGGCCAATGAACTGGGCGTAAAGGTGATTGAGAAGCAGATGACACGTGATGAGGCCTACGTAGCCGATGAGGCCTTCTTTACCGGTACCGCCGCCGAGGTCACGCCGATTCGGGTCATCGATGGCCGCCAGATAGGCTCCGGCACACGGGGCCCGATCACAGAACGCCTTCAGAGCCTCTATTTCGACGTCGTACACGGACGCAGCCAGGAACATCGTGCCTGGCTGACCCTGGTGTCCTAGGTCGATCGCAAACCAACGAAGAAAAAGGATTCAATGTATGAATACGCCAGCCAACCCTGAGCTTAAAACGCCCAACGCACAGCACCGCTACGAGGTAGGCCCCCAAGACCTCCCGTTACACTGTCCTCTCGATAGCATGAGCCTCTGGAACTCCCATCCCAAGGTATACCTTCCCGTCGAAGACACCGGCAGTGCTGTCTGTCCCTATTGCGGTAGCGAATTTGTGCTGAAGAAGAATTAACAGGCTGTTAATCCAACCAATGCCGCGCGCCCGTCGGGTGAAGGTAGTGAATAGATGAGGAAACACCCCGAATGGCCATGAAATATATTACCGACGACCTGCGCATCAGCGGCATGAGCGAGATCGCCTCACCAAAACAGATACATGCTGAATACCCGCTCACGGAGACCGCGGCCCGCACGACGCATGACACCCGCCTGGCTATCACTGAGATACTACGGGGCAAAGATGACCGACTGCTCGTCGTGATCGGTCCCTGCTCGATTCACGACCCCGCCACCGCAATAGCGTACGCAAGAAAAATCAAGGAAATAAAAAACAAACTTAACAAAGACCTTCTAATCGTCATGCGCGTCTATTTCGAAAAACCGCGGACCACTGTCGGCTGGAAAGGGCTGATCAACGACCCGAACCTGGATGACACCTTCGAGATCAACCGTGGGATACGCCTGGCCCGGAAACTTTTGCTGGACGTCAATGAAATGGGCGTCCCGGCGGGTACCGAATTCCTGGATCTGATCACACCTCAATATATCGCCGACCTCGTCAGCTGGGGCGCCATCGGGGCTCGGACCACTGAATCCCAGGGACATCGAGAGCTTGCCAGTGGTCTCTCCTGCCCTGTCGGCTTCAAGAACGGTACCGATGGGGGGTATCGTATCGCCATTGATGCAATTCACGCCGCCCGTCACCCCCATGTATTCCTTTCGCTGACCAAGGAGGGGAAATCGGCGATTTTCTCGACAACAGGAAATGATTCCTGTCACGTCATCCTGCGTGGCGGCCGCGAACCCAACTTCGACGCCGCCAGCATCGCTCAGGCGGTTGAGAAACTGCGTGCGGCCAAACTTCCAGAACGCCTGATGGTAGATTGCAGCCACGCCAACAGTCGTAAACAGTTCAAGCTTCAGATCGACGTCGGCACCGACCTTGCCGGGCAAATCGCTGGGGGTAACGACAATGTGATCGGTGTCATGATCGAATCACATCTCAAGGAGGGTCGTCAGGACATCGCCCCAGGGGAGACGCCTGCTTACGGCATCAGCATTACCGATGCTTGTCTGGGCTGGGAAGACTCGGAGGCGCTGTTACATCAATTAGCGGCAGCGGTCAGGGAGCGTCGGACAAAGGTCGCGGGCTCGACATTACCTCAAAACTGATAGCACCTACTAGTATACTCGGGCGGAAACATCCAACCCGACCCTTCGCGCCACAACCTATTGGAGGAGCGCATGAATCGATTTCACTCATTGTTGATCGCGGCCCTGCTGCTGTCATTGCCGTTTGCCTGCCAGGCGCATGTCCATGTCAAAAAGACAGTCCCCGAAAAGGGCCAGGTGCTGAGCGTTCCACCCAAGGTCCTTCAGGTCTGGTTTTCCAGCAATGTCGAAGCCGAATGGAGCAAGATCAGCGTCGAGAACACCAAAGGGGACCGTGTCGATACTGGCGATGTGCGTTCTATCGCTGGTGACGCGAGTAGCCTCGAAATCGATCTCAAACCCTTGAAGTCGGGAAGCTACAATGTCCGCTGGAACGTGATCTCCAGCGACGGACATCGCGTCAAGGGTGGGATCGGCTTCAAGGTCAAATAAGAAACTCACTAACAGGCTGTTGAAAAAGTTTCAGGCGAGTGCAAGACAAGGCAAAAATCGACGAGAAAGCGCAGTGTACACGCCCGTACATGAGCATTTTGAGCCGATTTTTAACGCCGGATCGTGCCGCATGAAGGTTTTTCAACGGCCGGTTAAGTTGCAGCTCAGACGCAGCTGATGGCAGGAGATACACTCGATTTAGTGCATCTCCTGCCGGTCGTACTCGATCGTTTGGCGCTCGCCGTCATCCTCGGCGGCAGCGCCGTCGCCGCGTGGCTGCTACCCTCGGGAACACACCGGCCCCTCCTGGGCCCCACATTGCGCCCTTTGCTCGATATTGCCCTTACCACACTCTTGCTCTCATCGCTCGCATTGCTCTGGCTGCGTACAGCGGCACTGGCGGATGTTCCGGTAGCCGAGGCCGGCGGCTATCTGTGGCGGGTGATCAGCCACAGTCAATTCGGCACGGTCTGGTTGTGGCGTCTGGCAGCCATAGCCGTCATGACGGCTATTTGGTTTGGGCGCGCGAGATGGAATTTGAGGCCAGCCGGATTTGTCCTGATACTCTCCGCAAGTGTCGTCGTCGCAATCACTACCAGCGCCACCAGCCATGCCGGTGACGAGGGCTTGTTGCGCCTCGACAACTTCGTCAACATCCTACATATTTGCGCAGGGGCGAGCTGGGGAGGGGCCGTGATCGTCTATCTCGCGATGTTGCGACGGATGTCGCGCCAGGGCTTCGAGGAGGACATCGCCACCAGCGCTGTAAGGCTCTCCACCTTAGCCACGTTGGCCTTGGCGGCCGTCCTGCCCAGCGGCCTCTACAATGCTTGGGAGCACATCCCTAAACTCGCCGATCTTTGGGAAAGCGGATATGGCAATACCTTGCTCCTCAAGCTGGCATTCGTCGGCGTCATGATGACGATTGGCGCACTCAATCGATTGCGGATTATCCCGAACATGTTGAGGTCAATTCGGGCCGGCACCATAAGTCCGCGACCTGAGTCCAGCTTCATTCGCGTCCTTACGATCGATATGACGGTCTTTATCCTGCTGATGAGCTGCGCTGTCGCACTCGGACTACAAGGACCGCCAATGCACTAGCTGAAAACAATCGCAATAAGGTTCGCCTACCAAAATCTACTCTACTCGACAGATCTCGCCACAGAGTCACTCCTTAGGCAATCCGCGGTCTGTCGCGCCAGTTGTCTCATGACGGAGAAATAGAGCTCCGGACCAAGCTCGACCGTACTCCCGAGTGGGTCCAGGCTGGCATGCCTAACCCCCCCTCTTAGAAGCGATGCCAGCAGACGATTCGGATACTCGGGCTCGCTAAACAAACAAACGGCCCGCCCGGAATCAATCAATTTGCGTATTTGATGGAGCCGTCGCGCCCCTGGCGGATGCCCCGGGTCCACACTGACGGTGGCCACGACATTCAGGTCATAGCGGTCTTCCAGATACTGATAGGCATCGTGCAACACGATGGCTGGACGACCATGTACCGGCGCGACTCGTTCCTGAACGGCGCGATCCAGATCCTCGATCCGGGCTTGAAGGGCATGTGCGTTGGCCAGATAACGCTTGGCATTCGCCGCGTCAAGCATGGCGAGCCGCGTCGCGACCGCGCCCACGATCAGCACCGCATTGCGCGGGTTGAGCCATAGGTGGCCATCGATCGTACCTTCGCGACGGGCCGTCTCATCGGCTACCCGCACCCCCCCGACCCGGTCCTTCAACAAACGCATACCCTGTATATCGACAAGCCGCAGTAAGGACGGACCATCCGCCATATCCTCGAGCACCGGGGTCAAAAAACCCTCGAGCTCCGATACTCCCACGACCACGATAAGCCCCGCTCGATGCACGGCCTCGATCTGCGAGGGACGCAGACGATAGGTATGTGGTGAGGCGCCAGGATTGACCAACACCTCCACCGGCCCCGATCCACCCATGACACCGGCGACCAGAGACTGTATCGGAGCAATACTCGTAATGACCCTGGGCCCCGAATCGGCGGCAAGGTCTGGATTTGAAGTGGCATTAGCCGTCGGAATGAGCAGCCACCCCAATATAAAGATCAACAAAATAGGCATATCGGTTCCAGAGACAATTGAGCCGAAAATCCGCGACAAAATAGCCGATAGATCGCTTCGGGAAGGTGCCCATGATATAAGGAACCCCTGAACAAGTCATGACCGAAAAATGGCTCATCGATACGAGACCCCGTCCGAATGATTCAACAAACCGATCTCCTCATAGACGCGCAAGAGATCTCGCTGAGCCTGAATGGGCGCGACATCCTCGACCGGGTCGATCTGCAGGTGCATGTGGGTGAGATCGTCACACTGATCGGTCCCAACGGCGCGGGCAAATCAACACTGCTCAAAGTACTACTGGGCCTGCTTGGTTGCCAACAGGGCAAGGTCGTCCAACGGACCGGGTTGCGCGTCGGCTACATGCCACAACGCCTCAAGATCAACCCCCTGCTCCCACTCCCTGTGCGACGTTTTCTGACGCTGGCCAGAAAACTACCGGAGAACAGGATTCTTGACGCACTCAAGGAAACCGGAGCCGAGTACCTCATCGACCAGCCCATGGATGCCCTGTCGGGCGGCGAGACTCAGCGCGTGCTGCTGTCACGCGCGATTTTGTCGGACCCTGAACTGCTGATCCTTGATGAACCCGTCCAGGGCGTGGACGTGAACGGCCAGGACGAGCTCTATCGCCTGATTTCTACGATCAGGCGACGTCATAACTGCGGCATTCTAATGGTCTCTCACGACTTGCACCTTGTCATGAGCTCAACGGATCGGGTCGTATGTTTGAATCATCATGTCTGTTGCGCCGGGCATCCCGAGCGCATCCGACAAGACCCCAGCTACATAGCCCTATTCGGTAGAAACGCCGTCGTCATGCCATACAGCCATCACCACGACCATCGTCATGACATTCACAATGACGTCGTAACCGAGCCCCAGCCAGGTTCAAACAACGCGGATCAGGGCGGCCATGCCCATGGATGATTTTTTATGGCGCGCACTGATCGCCGGGACAGGCGTCGCACTGGTCGCCGGGCCACTAGGCAGTTTTGTCGTCTGGCGCCGGATGGCTTATTTTGGAGATACCCTAGCCCATGCGGCGCTACTCGGTATCGCCCTGGGGTTGTTGTTGGAGTTGCCATTGCAGACTTCGGTCATGGCCTTTTGCCTATTGCTCGCGATCGCGCTCGTCTTGCTTCAGAAACAACGCCGACTGGCCAGTGATGCCCTGCTAGGGATTCTTTCTCATACCACACTAGCCCTTGGGCTTATCGTGATTTCGCTAATGGAGACCGTCCGAGTCGATCTCATGGGGCTTCTATTCGGAGAGATTCTGGCCGTCTCACAAACAGATCTTTATTGGGTCTACGGCTGCGACTTGATTGCAATCGTAGCGCTGATAACCTTTTGGCGACCGCTGCTCGCGATCTCCGTTGACGAGGAACTTGCCGCAATCGACGGTGTGCCCGTGGGCTGGGTACGCCTGGGACTGATGTCGTTGATCGCGATGATCATCGCATTGGGCATGAAAGTTGTCGGCATCCTGCTGATCACATCGCTGTTGATCATCCCTGCCGCGACCGCACGGCTGTTCTCCAAGACTCCGGAGCAAATGGCGCTGGCCGCAACAGTCATTGGAATACTGGCCGTCGGCGGCGGCCTGACGACCTCTATGCGCTGGGACCTGCCCGCAGGACCCGCGATTGTCTGCATGGCGGCCACGATGTTCTTCCTTGTGATCGGCCTGCGCCGTTCCTGAGCGTACCGCCAGAATGGATCGACCCTAGCAGGCTGTTGAAAAAGTTTCAGGCGAGTGCAAGACAAGGCAAAAATCGGCGAGAAAGCGCAGTGTACACGCCCGTACATGAGCATTTTGAGCCGATTTTAACGCCGGATTGTGCCGCATGAAGGTTTTTCAACAGCCGGCTAGATCAGTTCACAGACCTCATCCAGGGTAGTCTCCTCGCTCAGTACGATATCCAGTGCATGCGCAGCCAGAGGTCGCCATCCATCTTCGCCCGCTTGTTCGGACCAGCACTCAGGTGAGGCCCTTCGAGTGATCAAGTCGGCCAGTACCGGGGTGTTGATCATGAGCTCGCAAGCAAGTCGACGTCCCAAATACCCGGTATGACGGCAGGTGCTGCAGCCCTTTGTCTGTTTGATCCTGTGCCCTTCCGATGCGTTTGGGCGCATCTGTTCAGGCAGACGCAGCAAATCGCGGGATGTCAGACCATGATCAAAAGTACACTCAGGGCAACAGACCCTGATCAATCGTTGGACCATAACGCCAAGCAGGGTAGAACCCAAAAGATAGGGTTCCACACCCATATCCATGAGCCGCGTCACTGCGCTTGGGGCGTCATTGGTATGCAGGGTGCTGAGTACCATATACCCCGTCAGAGCGGCCTGTATGGCAATGGGTGCGGTCTCCACGTCACGAATCTCGCCAACCATGATCGTATCAGGGTCATGACGCATAAAACATTTCAGCGTCGTCGCGAAATCAATACCGATGCGCTCATTGACCAGAATCTGTTCAATGCCGTCCATACGATACTCGACAGGGTCTTCTATGGTCAGGATATGGGCCTTGCGCTTCCGAATTTCGTTAAGTAATGCATAGAGCGTGGTCGATTTCCCCGATCCCGTAGGCCCCGTCACCAGCAACAGCCCATGCGGCCTCGATAAAGCGGTCTGCAAACGCTCTGTGATCGCGGTCGGCAAACCCAAACCGGAAAGCGGACGAAGTCCCACCGATTCGTCGAGAATCCTGATCACGACGCTCTCGCCCGCGATCGTAGGCAGGACCGATAACCTGAGATCCACCCGCTTGTCGCCTCGCTCCAAGCGCGCGTTGCCTTCCTGAGGCAATCGGCGTTCGGCGATATTCATGCGTCCAAGGATCTTGACCCGACTCACCAGCCCCGGTAGCAGTGCCTTGGCGAAGGTCCGGGAATACTGCAGCCGACCATCGATACGATAATAAACATCTATGCGATCGGGCGCCGCTTGGCCTCAAGCTCGATGACCTGCGCGCCATCATACCCGGGCCCATCATCTGTCTCAGGCGAAACCACCGACTTCAAATGGCTTTCCTGGAGCGCCTGATCCTCATCAAACTTGCTGTAGTACTTGCTGGGTGTCAGCAGGATATCTCTCGGCGACGCCATCACCACCTTGACCTTATGGCGGGAATGAAACCCGATGACATCAAGGGTCTGTTCCGAGAGCGGATCGGAAAGTGCAATTACGAGAACGCTGGAGAACACCCCCTGGGGTACGACCTTGTAGCGAAAGGCGATCTCGGTCGGCACCAATGACAAAGCCGACGATGAGATTTCGATGAGCTCCAAACTGATGTATGGGATACCCAACCGAAGCGCCAAGGCCGTCTGGAGCTGCTCGTGCGTGATCAGCCCCATATCGATCAGGATGCGACCCAAGCGCTGACACCCATTCCGTGATTGATGAAGCAGGGCCTCGTCAAGCTGCGCCTTGTCGATGAATCCGGCCCTGTTGACCATAATCTCACCGAGCAGTTGGTCATGATCCTCAAGCGGCCGCTCAAGAAGCGCCTGTAATTCCCTTTCGTTTCCAATGGTTTCAATATACATCGCTATTCCCTTAGCTGTTGAACAACATACCGGTAAGAACGGCCGCAACGAACGGCAATCATTGCCATTCAAAAAAACCCGGAACTACGTCACAATTTTGACGCTACCCGCCCTCGCACGTAAAAACACTGGCAAGTGGCGGATTAAAAAATATATTATTTATCAACTTCGCCTCAATCAACAACGGAATCCTGACTGAAATACAGGAATATTCGACATGGCATCGATATTGCTAAGCATCCATTGCATCTGTCAATGCTATACGACTGCCCCGACTTGACCACGGTTAAGACATCCGGCAACTGAATTGACAAGGGCTCAAGGTTTGAGTTTTTATTAGAGGAGGATAGGAAATGCCCGTCACACAAGGCAAGACCCATAATATAGAACCCATTTTCGAGATGGGCAATCTGGCGCTCATGAGCAACGCGATCGAAAGCGAAGTGGGTCGTCAGGGGCATGACAAAGCCTTAACGATCGCCAGCACCTTGCAATCTACGCTGGACCTCGAAAAACTCATCGAGATCTTCTCCTCCGAGACTGCCGAACTCGTGCCCCACACTGGCATGACATTTACCCATCGGCAACATCAGATTGAGATAACGATCGGGACACCCGGCCGACATAACTTCACCTACGACCTCGTGGTCGCGGAACAGACTCTCGGCGAACTGACCGTCAGCAGGAATAAGAAATTCACGCACACGGAATCGATGATTCTCGAATACCTGCTTTGCGGTCTCGCCTATCCGCTCCGCAATGCCATCATGTACCGGCATGCCTTGACAGCAGCCCTTAAGGACCCGCTGACAGGGGTCAATAATCGTAGCGCTATGAATGCAGCACTAGTCCGGGAAACCGAGCTATCGCGCCGTCACGATACGCCGCTTTCGATCATCATGATGGATATCGATCATTTCAAGCAGGTCAACGACAACTATGGACACTTGGCAGGCGACTTTGTCTTGCGTTCCGTCGCCGACGTCGTGGGCCTTTGCACTCGCAGTTCGGACATCCTGTTTCGATCCGGCGGCGAGGAATTCCTTATTCTGTTGAGTAACACCAGCCTTCCCGGGGCCTGCCTGCTGGCCGAGCGAATTCGCGACCATATCGAACAGCAGGAATATCTATACGGTGAACACCGTATCCCTGTCACATCCAGCTTTGGCGTTGCGATCCTGCAAAACAGTGAAGACAGTGAGGCCCTGCTTGAAAAGGTCGACAAGGCCATGTATCTGGCCAAACACAGCGGTCGGAATTGTGTTCGCCAACTAGATAGTCCAGACTAGGCGCTGCCCAAAATGGGGCCTAATCAACCACGATAGGAACCACCCATAGCTCCAGACATCCACAGCAATCAAGCCCCGGCCAACCGCCGCCTGCCGGCGGAGTGGGAACTGCAAGACGGGATCATGCTGACCTGGCCTCATGCCTTTGGGGACTGGCAGAATATCCCTCGTGTCGAGGCAACCTTTTGCGACCTCGCCAAGGCCATCAGCCAACACCAATGTGTTCTAATCAACTGCTATGACTTGGCTCACCGACAACATGTAGAACAGTGCCTGAAAACGGCACGAGCGGATATCGACCGATGTCGGCTCCATGTCATCCCCAGCAATGACAGCTGGGCCCGTGACCATGGCCCCATATCCATCCATGATCAGGGCCACCCCATAATCCTAGACTTTGCTTTCAATGGATGGGGTAAGTATCCGCATGAAAAGGATAATTACATAACAGGAAAACTCTATCACGGCGGAGTTTTTGGTGCGGCCGCCTATGCCACGATCAACATGGTGCTCGAAGGCGGCAGCATCGAGTCGGACGGCATGGGCACCCTGCTTACGACGAGTCAGTGTCTATGTAACCCCAACCGCAACCCCACGTTGACCCGGGAAGACATTGCAGAACGATTGCGCACAGAGCTTGGTATCGACCGCATCCTCTGGCTGGACTACGGACAGGTCACAGGCGACGACACGGACGGGCACATCGACATGCTGGCGCGGTTTTGTGATTCTCGCACCATCGCCTATCATTCCTGCAAGGATTCCAACGATGCGGACTTCGCGCCGCTACAGGCTATGACCGAACAACTTCAGACATTCCACAACCTGTCCGGTGAACCTTATAGGCTAGTCCAGCTCCCAGCCCCCGGTCTGCACCAAGATGCGGCCGGGCGCCGTCTGCCGGCGAGCTATGCGAATTTCTTGATTATCAACAAGGCGGTCCTGGTACCGCAGTATGCCGATCCGGCCGATCCTATCGCGCTCGAAACCATTGCGGGTTGTTTTCCTGACAGAGAGATCGTCGGTATCGGCTGTCGCCCCCTGATCGAACAAGGCGGCAGCCTGCACTGCGTTACAATGCAGCTTCCATCCGGAACCCTGGCCGCATGAAGACGGACATCCCATGAAGTCAGATACGCTCAGCGTCGGACTGGTACAACATATCTGTTCGCATGACCGTGAGGAGAACCTGGGGCGCATTGCCGAAGGCGTTGGTCAAGCAGCGAGTCTCGGCGCGAACCTCGTGCTGCTGCAGGAACTCCACAACGGTCCCTATTTTTGCCAGACCGAGGACATGAACTGTTTCGAGCTTGCCGAACCCATCCCCGGCCCGTCTACAGAAACCTTGGGGCAAGTTGCCAAGCGCTTCGGGGTCGTCCTAGTCTGCTCGTTGTTCGAAAAGCGGGCCTCGGGGCTTTATCACAATACAGCTGTGGTCATTGAACGCGACGGCGCCATCGCAGGCATATACCGCAAGATGCATATCCCCGATGACCCGGGGTTCTACGAAAAATACTACTTCACGCCGGGCGACCTCGGCTTTCGTCCGATCGACACATCAGTAGGCCGGCTCGGAGTCTTGGTCTGTTGGGACCAATGGTTCCCGGAGGCCGCCCGCCTCATGGCCCTGGCCGGGGCCGATATCCTGCTCTATCCCACCGCGATCGGCTGGGAACCAATGGATTCGGATGACGAGAAGCAACGCCAGCTCGATGCCTGGCTGGCCGTCCAAAGAGGCCACGCGATCGCCAATGGCATACCTGTGGCCGCCTGTAACCGCGTGAGCTTTGAAGCCGCGGCCAAACAGGAAACCGACAAGGGTATCGAATTCTGGGGGCACAGTTTCATCGTTGGCGCAATGGGAGAGTACCTGACCCGCAGTCAGGACACGGGACCCTGCGTCCTTGTAGCCGACATCGATCGCAAGGACCAGGAAAGAGTCCGCCAGACCTGGCCCTTTCTGAGAGATCGGCGTATTGACCATTATCAGGACCTTTGCAAACGGTACCTGGACTAGGTTGGGAAATTAA
>CAZASZ010000003.1:0-65567 GCA_964487925.1 uncultured Gammaproteobacteria bacterium | reverse complement strand
CCCGGACTCGTTCGGCTTCACATATATACCATATGGGATTTTACCCTTATAGTTATGTTACATTTTATTACAACCACTCCCTTCGTGTCCAGTCTCGCCGCTTGAGAGGGGGGATAGCCCCCCGGTTCGATTGCTTTCAGTCGGCTTCCGCCCAGTGCCCGAAAAAGAAAGATACCTCCATCGGCTGGCGTCGACGCTCGGCCGTCTCGATGTCGCGGAAGCCATCATCAAGGATCTCTGCATCGCCTTGGTAGCCGAGTGCGATTGCGGCCATGGGCGTGAATTCATCTGGAACGCCAAATGTTTTGCGGACCGTATCGCTATCGAAACCGCCCATCTGGTGGGTGACTAGACCCAGGACCTCGGCCTGAATGCAAAGAGATATCGCCGCTTGCCCTGTATCGTATTCACCCCAGCGATTCGGTTTTCCATTGCGAAACTGAGTCGCTGCCGAGACGATCATGAGTACCGGTGCGTGGCGTGCCCATTCCTGGTTCTTCGCTGCAAGGCAGTCGAGCATCTGCTGCCAGGTCACGGGGTCACGGACGCGGTCGCAGACGATGAAACGCCAGGGTTCATCGCCAAAGCATGAGGGCGCCCAACGGGCGGCTTCGAGGCATGAGATAAGTTTCTCACCCTCAACCGGCCGATCCGCCGCGAAGGCGCGTGGACTCCAGCGGTCGGCCAGTAAGGGCTCGATCGTTGCCTGGGGATTGTTGCGGGTCTTGCTCATGGTTTGTCTCCCTCAGAGCTTAGAAAATAGCCAGTCTATATTGTCGCCATTTGGCTAGGGGCGAAACCTCTATCAGAGCGAAAGATAATAACAAAGTGGGTTGGTACCCGCTCGTTCTTGTTTCATAGCCTCGTCATGCGTCAATATAGGGCTAATTTGATAACCGGAGACTGGGACATGAACGTTGCCATCATCGGCGCCAATCGGGGCATCGGCCTGGGTTTTGTCAGATACTATCTGCAACAAGGGCATCGAGTATGGGCCAGTTACCGTCATTCGCCTGGCGGACTTGATGATATCGATAATGACCACCTGAGCAGTTTTCAATGGGATGTCACCCGTGCCTATACGGAAGACGACATCAAGGCGCGCGGATTGCCCAATGGGATTGACCTGTTGATCAACAACGCGGGGATTTACGGACCCGGACAGGATGGTCAGGAGCTGGGACATATCACTGCCGATGTTATGAGCAGCGTCTTTGAGGTCGATTGCGTCGGGCCGCTCATGACCGTCAAGGCATTGAAGAACAGGGTTATTCATGCATCTGGACGGATTGCCAATCTGAGCTCCAAGATGGGCTCAAGCGCAGACAATTCCAGCGGTGGAACCTATGCCTACCGCGCCGCGAAGGCTGCGCTGATCATTGTCTCCAAGTCGCTGGCCGTTGACCTTGCCGACGACGGTGTCCGTGTCATCACGCTGCATCCAGGATGGGTTCGGACCGACATGACCCATCAGACCGGCTTGGTCGATATTGAAGAATCGGTCGCGGGCATGACCCAGGTTATCGCCCATATCGCCGACTATCCCCTTGGCGCCTTCGTGGCCTACGACGGTCAGGTTGTACCATACTGATTTGAGACCACTTCCTTATGAATGACAAGAACGATATCCCTGACCGCGAGGAAATCAAGGCTCGCCTTAATGCCGAGACGGCTCGCATTGCGTGGTCCGATCTCGAGCGTCACTTTGCGCGAGGGAACGTGATCCGGGTCGCCGATAGTACCGACCTTATCGATATAGCTATCGCCATGACCTTGGATGAGGTTGATGTGATTGCCAGGGCCATGCAGTCCGCTGAAGTCGCGCCCGCGACCGAGGATGATGCACTCGGTTGGCAAGGCTGCACGCTCTGGGCCGTCGTCATCGCGCCCTGGATTCTAGTCCAGGAACGGGCGAATGACGTTCGGGATGTCACTTTGCAGTAGCGCGATCGATGAGTTCAAGCCAGTGCACGACCGGCACCGATGATTCGGCGGCGAGATGGTGTTGGCAACCTACATTGGCCGTGGCGATGATCTCGGGTTGGCCGTTCTCGAGGGCACGGAGTTTGTCGGAACGAAGTCGATTCGCGATCTTTGGCTGCAGGAGTGAATAGGTCCCGGCCGAGCCGCAACAAAGGTGAGCATCGGCAACTGGACGCAGGGGATAACCGGCCTGTTCGAGCATGGCGTCGACGATGCCCGTGACACCTTGACCGTGTTGCAGACTGCAGGGGTTGTGAAAGGCCACGCCTGGACGTTTGCCCTTCGTAAATAATCCTTCAGTATCGACATCTTTCAACACGGCGTAGAGCACCTCACTGGCATCGCGTGTCAGGGAACTGATCTGCCGGGCCTTGTCGGCGTAGTCCGGGTCGTCACGCAACAGATCGCCATATTCGCGGACAATGGCCCCACATCCACTCGCGGTCATAACAATAGCCTCGATCCCGACCTCGACCTTGGGCCACCAGGCATCGATATTCCTTCGGATCTGGGCCTTGGTCTCACCGGGGGCGTTCAGGTGGTGGCTGATGGCGCCACAGCAGCCTGCCTCGGGCGCGGAAATGAGTTCGATGCCGAGACGATCAAAGACTCGCCGCGCGGCTTGGTTGGTACCGGTCGAGATAAGGCTTTGCACACAACCTTCCAGGATTAGCATACGGCGGGCATGGTGGGACGTAGTGGCACGCGCACAACTATCGGTAGACATGTTTTCTGGAATCGCAAGCCGGAGGGCCTTGGGGAGCACAGGGCGAAGAAACTGTCCGGTCCTTAACAACGGCGCCAGGCGGGACGGGTAAGGCAGCAAACGCATCAAAAACCAGCGTAGCAGCCGTTCCTTGCCTGGGCGCCTAACCTGTTGTTCGACCAGTTGGCGACCAATGTCGACGAGGTGGCCGTATTCGACGCCCGATGGGCAGGTTGTCTCACAGGACCGGCAGGTCAGGCAGCGGTCGAGATGCCCCTGGGTCGTGGCGCTGACAGGGCCGCCTTCGAGGACCTGTTTGATCAGATAGATGCGTCCTCTGGGACTGTCGAGTTCATCGCCCAGAATCCGGTAGGTCGGGCAGGTTGCGGTGCAGAATCCGCAGTGTACGCAATTGCGTAAGATACGACCGGCGCGCTGACCTTCGGGGGTCTCAAGGAGATCAGGTCGAATGCGCGTCTGCATGGATGCGTCCGGGGTTGAAGATACAGTGAGGATCGAAGGCTGCCTTGATGCGGTCTTGGAGGGCCATGAGCGGGGCGGCGATGGGGTGGAAGACCTGATCGCGCCCATCTCCCCGGCAACCTCCGCCTTGATATCGGAAGGCCGTGGCATGACCGCCGGCTTTGGCAGCCAGCGCGAAAACGGTCGCGGGTGGCGCCTCAGTACGCAGCCAACGTAATTGTCCATCCCATTCGATGAGGCAGTTGCCGTCTAGTTCAGGCGGGGGCATGTCGGAAGGAACCGATAGGCGCCATAGGGGGTGCCCAGGTTCGAAAAAAGGGTGTCCATGGTCGCGGATCCGTGACCAGAAAAGCGCCGCTTTATCCGCTGGCAGGATATCGCCACCGATGACTTTTCTGGCAGCCGAGACCCCGGCCGGGCTGCCACTGAACCGCAGGTAGAGAACCTCGTTGACAATGGCGCTAGCAGAGATCGGCAGCGGCTGCCCGCGCATTCGGGTCAAGGTTGCGAGGGCTGCGGCAATGGAGCCTGACTCGATGATATGGGTCGCTTCGGCCTGAGGGCGCGGTAGTGTCCGGATCGAGACCTCAAGCAAGATGCCGAGCGTCCCCAGCGCGCCTGTCATGAGCCGGGAGACATCGAACCCGGCCACGTTTTTCATGACCTCGCCACCGAAAGACAATATCTCGCCGCGACCGTTGACGATCCGGCAGCCGAGGACAAAGTCCCGGGCAGCGCCGCAGATAGCCCGGCGAGGGCCGGACAGATTGGCCGAAACGACGCCGCCCAGTGTGGCCGCGGGTGAGTAGCGCGGAGGCTCGAAGGCCAACATCTGTCCTTGCTCTGCCAGTGTCTGCTCGAGCATGGCAATAGGTGTGCCGGCGCGTGCCGTGATCACCAGTTCGCTCGGGGCATAGTGAGTGATGCCGCAGTGACCGCTGAGTTCGAGCACGCGGCCGCTCGGAATACGTCCATAGAAGTCCAGGCTGCCACCGCCGCGCAAGCAGATCGCCTCCTTGCCTTCGATAGCTTCGAGGACCCGGGTCTGAAGTTCACTGGATATATCCCGATCAGTCGTTACCTTCATCTCTTCACTTGTCGCTAGAAGCGCTCGATTTCAGGAAACGGCAGCGCGCCCCCGTGCACGTGCATGGCGCCGAGTTCCGCGCAGCGGTGCAGCGTCGGAACAGCCTTGCCGGGGTTGAGCAGGCCGTCCGGATCGAAGGCCGCTTTGATGGCATGGAACTGGGCAAGCTCTGCCGGTCGGAACTGTACGCACATCTGGTCGAGCTTCTCCACCCCGACACCATGTTCGCCCGTGATGGCGCCACCAGCGGCGACACACAGTTCCAAGATACGTCCCCCCATGGTTTCGGCCCGCTCTAGTTCGCCGGGCTGGTTGGCATCATAAAGGATCAGTGGGTGCAGATTGCCATCACCGGCATGAAAGACGTTGGCGACGGCGAGGCCGTATTCAGCGGAGAGTTCCTCGATCGCAGTCAGGATTCGCGGCAGCGCTTGGCGCGGAATTGTGCCATCCATACAGTAATAATCCGGCGCCAGTCGGCCTATTGCAGGGAAGGCCGCCTTGCGGCCCACCCACAACTGGGCGCGTTCGGCCTCGTCACTGGCTGTGCGCACAGAAACAGCGTAGTTAGCGAGCAGGATATCGCGGACCTGACGCACGTGCTCGGAGACCTCTGCATTGGTTCCGTCGAGTTCGCAGAGCAGGATGGCTGCGGCGTCTCTGGGGTAACCGGCATGTACGAAGTCCTCGGCGGCCTGGATGGCCATGCGGTCCATCATTTCGAGTCCTGCAGGGACAATACCCGCCGAGATGATACCGCCTACGGCCTCTGCCGCTCGAGCGATATCGTCGAAGGCGGCGAGCATGACCTGACGGCGCTCCGGGATAGGTAACAGCCTGACCGTGACCTCGATAATAACGCCGAGCAGACCCTCGGAACCCGTCATGAGCGCGAGCAGGTCATAACCTGGGGCGTCCAGTCCGCCTGTGCCGAGTTCGAGCAGTTCGCCATCGATGGTCAGGACCTTGAGCGCGAGTATGTTGTGAACAGTCAGGCCGTATTTCAGGCAATGGACGCCGCCTGAGTTCTCCGCGACGTTGCCTCCAATTGTGCAGGCAATCTGGGATGAGGGGTCTGGCGCATAGTAAAGCCCGTGGGGGGCAGCGGCGTCAGAGATGGCGATATTGCGCACCCCGGGCTGGACTCGGGCGATACGGCGTTCGGGGTCGATTTCAATGATGTCTTGAAAGCGGGCGAGGCTCAGCAGGATGCCTCCCGCGTCAGGCAGGGCGCCGCCCGATAGCCCGGTGCCCGCGCCACGCGCTACCACGGCCACGTCGAGCCGCGAGCAAAACCGAAGTATGGCCTGAACCTGTTCGATGCGATCAGGCAGGACCGTCAGCAACGGCAACTGTCGGTAGGCGGACAGGCCGTCGCATTCATAGGGGCGGAGCGACTCGGGGTCGGACAGGATCGCCGATGCGGGCAGGATATCGTTAAGCCCCCCTAGCAAGGCCGCCTTGTCGGGCCGGATATTTGGGCTCACGTAATGACGGTTGGTCCACCTCGGCCTGTGCGGGCGAGGACGCCGGAGAGGCGGTAGGCGATGTCGATGAGTCCAGCCAGCAGATCCTGGCTGTCGCCGTTGTGGTCAGCATCGGGTTCGAGATACTGCTCGAGGTAGATACGCAGGGTTGCGCCCTCGGTCCCGGTGCCGGAAAGGCGAAACACAATCCGCGAGCCGTCGGTGAAAATCAGGCGTAGGCCCTGGCCGCTGCTGACGCTGCCATCGATCGGATCTGTATAGCTGAAGTCATCTGCGGTAGCGACAACGTAGGAACCTAGGGACTTACCTTCGATGGCCGCGAAGTGTCCCCGGAGACCCTCCACCATATCTTGCGCGATCGCACTGTCCATGCCCTCGAAATCATGGCGGCTGTAGACGTTACGTCCGAAGCGTTGCCAATGATCGCGAACAATGGTCTCGACCGGTTGACGCCTGACGGCCAGAATATTGAGCCAGAACAACACGGCCCAAAGGCCATCCTTCTCTCGGACGTGGTTGGACCCTGTGCCGAAACTTTCCTCGCCGCAGAGTGTGATCTCGTTGGCGTCGAGCAGGTTGCCGAAGAACTTCCAGCCGGTCGGGGTCTCGAAACAGGAAATATCTAGCGCCTTAGCGACGCGATCCACGGCCTGACTCGTTGGCATTGAGCGCGCCACCCCCGCCAGGCCATCACGATAACCCGGCACGAGATGGGCGTTGGCCGCGAGGATGGCCAGACTGTCGCTTGGGTTTACGAAGAAGTTCTTGCCGAGGATCATATTGCGGTCCCCGTCGCCGTCCGATGCCGCGCCGAAGTCGAGGGCGTTGGCGCCCTGCATGAGTTCGACGAGTTCATGGGCGTAGGTTAAATTGGGGTCTGGGTGACCGCCGCCGAAGTCGGGCAGGGGCACTGCATTGATGATCGAGCCAGGCATGGCCCCAAGCTGTTCTTCGAGGATTTCCAGTGCGTAGGGGCCCGTGATCGCGTGCATGGCGTCAAAACAGATGTTGAACAGCCCTTCCGCGAACAGTGTTTGGATTTTCCCGAAGTCGAAAAGCTTTGCCATGAGTTCGGCATAATCGGCGACAGGGTCGATGACCTCGACAGCCATGCCGCCTAGCTGTTGAGTCCCGACGTGACTCAGCGACAGGTCTTCGCTCTCCAGTGTCAGGTATTCCTGAATATCCTGCGTACGCGCAAAAGTGGCCTCGGTGAACGACTCCGGAGCCGGGCCGCCGTTGGGCATATTGAATTTGATACCGAAGTCACCCTCGGCGCCCCCCGGGTTATGGCTGGCCGAGAGAATGATGCCGCCGTCGGTCTCGTATTTGCGGATGACGCAGGAGGCGGCCGGCGTTGAAAGCAAGCCATCACGGCCGACAAGGGTGCGGGCAAAGCCGTTGGCGGCAGCCATACGCAGGATAGTCTGAATGGCGTCGCGATTGTAGAAGCGGCCGTCGCCGCCGACGACAAGTGTCTTTTGCCGGCAGTCGCCGATAGTGTCGAATATCGCTTGAACGAAGTTCTCAAGATAGTTCGGCTGCTGGAATACCGTCACCTTTTTGCGCAGGCCGGATGTGCCTGGGCGTTGGCCCTCGAAAGGATGGGTTGCGATATGGCGCTTCATAGTAGGGTAGATCTCCTCTGAACTGTGCCGTATGACTCAAGTTTGCAACCGGATGGTCCGTGCAATGGACACTTGTTTGGCCGCTCCGGTTTGGTCCGGGTGTCCGTTCGGGCTTTAAATCCGGTCAAATGCCCCCATAAAGAGGGTGCGGTATCAACGACCTGATCGACACTTCAGGGCGTAGTAGCCGCGATATTAGGACGCATAATAGCGCGAAACGGGACGTTGTGCGCCCCGTTTTACAGGGCGTTCGGGAAATCGCCCGTCGCTAACATTCCATGAATAAATGAACGACGAGAGAGAGCAATGACCATAGAGACTCACAGAGAAACGCTGGATTTTCAGACCGAGGCCAAGCAGCTCCTGCATCTGATGATCCATTCCCTCTATTCGAACAAGGAGATCTTTCTGCGCGAGCTGTTATCCAATGCAGCCGATGCCTGCGACAAGCTGCGCTTCGAGGCCCTGACCGATGACGCCCTCTATGAAGGTCAGAGTGAGCTCAATGTGCGGATCGATATCGACAAGGAGGCCCGAACGCTGACCATCACCGATAACGGCATCGGCATGAACCGCCAAGAGGTCATGGACAATATCGGTACGATCGCTCGCTCGGGCACACGCCAGTTCCTTGATTCCCTGAGTGGGGATCAGGCCAAGGATGCGCGCATGATCGGCCAGTTCGGCGTCGGTTTCTATTCGAGTTTTATTGTGGCCGACAAGGTCACGTTGGAGACCCGCCGCGCCGGACTGGGTGCCGAGCACGGTGTGCGCTGGGAGTCGGAAGGCGAGGGCAGTTATTCGCTCGAGACCATTGAACGCGCCGAGCGCGGGACCCGAATTACGCTGCACCTGCGTAAGGATGAGGAAGAATTCCTTGAGGGCTACCGCCTACGTACCGTCGTGCGCAAATATTCCGATAGCATCGCCTTACCCATTAACATGAAGGCCGCCGCCGATGAGGCGACCGAGGAGGAGGCGGACGATACTGCGGAAGAGAAAGCAGAATACGAGACCGTGAATCAGGCCTCGGCCCTGTGGTCGCGTCCCAAGTCAGAGGTCACGGACGAGGAATACGGCGAATTCTACAAGCATGTCGGCCACGATTTCGAAGACCCGCTGTCCTGGGTGCATACCCGCACCGAGGGTCGCCAGTCTTATACCTCGCTGCTCTTTATCCCGAAACGGGCTCCATTCGACCTTTGGGATCAGCAGCAGCGTCACGGCATCAAACTTTATGTCCACCGCGTCTTCATCATGGAAGACGCCGAGCAGCTGATGCCGCGTTACCTGCGTTTCATTCGTGGCGTCATCGACTCCGATGACCTGCCGCTCAACGTATCGCGCGAGATCCTGCAAAACAACCGTCAGATCGACGTCATGCGCGCTGCCTCGGTCAAGAAGGTCCTGGGGCTGCTCTCCAGTATGGCCAAGGATGACGCCGAGAAGTATCAGAGCTTTTGGAAGGAGTTCGGCCGTGTCCTTAAGGAAGGCATTGTCGAGGACTCCGCCAACAAAGAAACGCTGTCCGGTCTGCTTCGCTTCACGTCGACGACTTCCGAAGGCGATGCCGAGGACGTATCGCTCGCCGATTATGTCTCGCGCATGAAGGAAGGTCAGGACAAGATCTACTACATCACCGCAGACAGCCTGACGGCGGCGTGCAACAGCCCGCACCTTGAGGTCTTCAAGAAGAAGGGCATTGAGGTTCTGCTCATGCATGAGCGGGTAGATGACTGGATGCTGACCGCGCTAGATGCCTTCGACGACAAGCAATTGCGTTCGGTTGCCAAGGGCGATCTTGAACTCGGCGAGCTCGAGGACGAGGCTGAAAAGGAGGCCCGCAAGCAGGCCGCCGACGAACTCGGAGACATTACGACGCGCATGAAAGAGGTGCTTGGTGATCAGGTCAAGGAGGTCCGTGTGACCGATCGTCTGACCGACTCGCCGGCCTGTCTGGTTGTTGAAGAGGACGAGATGGCTCTGAATCTGCGCCGTATGTTGGAGTCGGCAGGGCAGGCCGTCCCGAACAGCGAGCCCATCCTTGAGGTCAACCCGCAGCATCCACTGATGGCGAGTGTGCGTGACGAGCAGGACGAGGAACGTTTCGCCGACTGGGTCCACATCCTGCACGATCAAGCCCTGCTCAGCGAGGGCGGTCAGCTTGAGGACCCGGCTCTGTTCGTAAAACGCCTCAACGGTTTATTGCATCGTATGGCGGGCTAAAACCGAAATAGTAGAGATTCTTCGGAGTCTTCAACCAAAAAGGGCCTCATTTGAGGCCCTTTTTTTCAATCTGTTCTATCGGAAGTTTATTGGTGGTTTAGGAGCAGAATCTCAATTGACCTGGAGTTTTGTCGACGTTGCCTCATTTGGGCAAGGCCTATCACGACGCGCTAACACAACTGCCTAACCGTACCCTGATGTTTGACCGCCTCAACTTGGCCATTGCCCGAAACGCCCGCACTAGACGTTTGTTGGTGGTCTGTTTTGCCGACCTGGATAACTTCAAACCGATTAACGATAATTTCGGCCATGCCGCCGGCGATCGCGTACTCATAGAGGTTGCGCGACGTCTCAGGACTTCTGTTCGGGGCGGTGACACGGTGGCGCGACTTGGCGGCGACGAATTCATTGTCTTGCTCAGCGAGCTAGAGGACGAAAGCGAGGTGCTTCCGGCCGTGGAGCGAATGATCAATACTTTAAATCAGCCCTTGGAAATCGATGGACACGTGATTAACGTGGAAGTCAGCATGGGTTACTCGATATATCCGGATGACAGCGAGAATGCTGCGGGGTTGATCAGTCTGGCGGATCAAGCGATGTACGATGCCAAGTATTCAGATAGCGGCAAGGTTCGTCGCTATCGGCCCCGGAGGACGGAGGCAGAAGATTCCGACCGAAAAACGATGAGCTCAAACAAGGCATCTGCTGACAACTGAGCAAAGAATTGGCTCATGGGGACATGGTCACTCTCAGCAGCGTCCGTCGGTCCTGTTCGTCCCGCTTTGAGGTCGAATAATCGATGATTCCTGGGGTCCTTTCCCGCGCAGCGCTGGCTCCGATGGTTATCCACTCGCCCAATTTTCCCGATGCGGTGGTATGTACCGCCTGGGTCTCGAACTCAGGTGGTGAAGCGACGCCGGATTGGCGTTTTTGAGTGGCGGTAATATCGATATTCACGGTATCGCCATCGAGGTGAGGGCGGACGGAGAACCCCGTAGTCGCCCCGATATAGCGGGTTTTTTGTTCGAAAATCGTCCCGGTTTGCGATTGCGAAACGGCAAAGTCGCTGATGGGGATCTCGCGGCCCACGTCGATAAAGGCCTCCTTGCCTTCCAGCACCTGAACCTGCTGTGTCCGGTTGGCGTCGTCAGAATTCTCGGTTTGCCAGACACGGAGTTCACCGACCGTCCCCGCTCGCCGCGCGCGTTCACCTGACAATTGTCTCACCGTGATGAGCAGGTGGCGCAGCGGTACATCCAATTTGGCGACGAGTTTGCGCAGTTCTTTCAGGTTGCTCGGATTCGTGCGTACCATGAGTTTGTCGTCGGCCGCCTTGATGGTCCCACCCTTGGCGATGAAGCCACGGACCATGGGCGCGATCGCTGACGAGGAGCGGTGGTGGAGCGGGATGACCTCGAGTACCAGGCCATCGGCGTAGGAGAAGCTCGGGATTAATAGGGCGCAAATTAGGAACAGGTGGGTAGTGAACGTTTTCGTGGGCCGTTTACTTCGGGTGCGGGGCGGACACATTGTTCTTCCATACCTCGTTAAAGAGGACTGTGGGGCGTGTATAGTGCGCGCCCGGCCAATATCAGCTTGCGTCTTTGAGTCTTATGTACTCGTCCCGTATAGCCGTCAGGTCGTCGGGCATGATCCCGAGTCGGGCTGTGAGTCCTTCGATGTCCTGATCCCCGCAGGTCTCGTGGAAGGCTATCTCACCGAGGCTGTCGGTCCAGATGGCGTGGGCCAGGTCGAGGACCATGCGGCGAATGAGTTGCGGGTCGTCATCGGGCAAACAGACCTCACGGTGGTAACACGACAGCAGGTTGATCTGCTCAACGGGTAGCCGAAAATCCTTGAAGAGGCGTTCGATGATGTCATCATGCTGTACCCCGAACTCGGCCTCTTCGAGGTTGCCGATGACTTCACCCTCGCTGATCGAGAGGTCCATGATCCGGCTATAGGCTTCAGGGAAGTTGCTTGCCAGAATCAGCATGCCCATGTCATGGATCAGGCCCAGAAAGGCCATCTCGTCGACGATCTCGGGTTGAATATTTTGGACCAAACGCGCGGCCAGGAAGGCGCAGTCGGTGCAGTGTCGTGCGATGATCCAGCAGTTCTGTGGTAGGTTTTCAGCCAGGCCGCGAATGGTCGCGACGAGTAAGGCGCTACGGACGTTTCGGAGTCCGAGGACGCGGATGGCGCCATGGACGGAGTCGATCGGCGTGGGGCGCCGGAAGAGCGGTGAATTGGCGTACTTGATCAGTGCCAGCGCGCTGATCGAATCGCGGAGGATGCACTCGGTCAGCGCGCGGATGTCGGGTTCGTCCTGGTTGAGCAGGTCAATGGCGTGCATTCCCTCCGGTGAAACGGCGGGCAAACGAAGTTGGCTGATAGCGATCATGTGCTGATTAGGGCCTCGAAGACGGCCAGGCTATCCGGATTGTCGAGTAGCTGATGGGCGATAATCAGCGCCGTCGCGGTCCAGGTCTGGTTCAGGTTGGCACGGCGACCGATCAGTGAGCCCATCTGGCCATCATAGTATTCGGGCCAGTGGTCCCGCTGCAGACGCGCCGCGGCAACCTCGACGGCCCGCGCCGCCAGATCGGCGTGCCCCGTGCGGATGGCCGCGCAGGTAAACATCCAGAGTAGGCAGGGCCAGTTACCGCCGTTGTGATAGGACCAGGGCGAATTCTTTGGGTCGCATCCGGTCAGCAGGGCCCACTCCTGACCGCTCACCGCCGGGTAGACGAGTTTGAACGGCATCCGGCCGGTTAGGCTGTCCCAGTGTGATTCGTAGAGGCGCATGATCATGTCGCCCTGCGCGTCGGTCGTAAGCCCGAAGATGATTGCGAGCAGGTTGCCGCCCGCAAAATAACGGAAGTCGATTTTACCGGGACCGATATTGCCGACCATGTAGCCATCGTTACGGCACAGCCAGCCGTCGAGCCAGTCCGGTATGGTTTCGGGGTAGATATTGAGCAGGTTTTGCGCGTCCCAGCCGAACTCCTCGGACTTGTAGCGGTGGATCTCGTTGAGGCGCTGTTCGTCGAGCCAATAGAACAGTCGGACATAGGAGCAGAGCGCCGGCATGCGTTTGTTGATGATTCGCAGCAGGCCGTCGTTCTTCGGTCCGGGTAGTAGCAGTTCCTGGGCCGTGGCCAGCATGCCGTAGAACAGTGCCTGGATCTCGAGTGGGTGGCCGTAAACCCCCATCCGGCGATCGATCATGAAAGCTGCGTCCGGTACCAGCATGGCCGGGGATATCTCGAAGCTCTCATGCAGATAGAGCCCGAGGACCTTGCGCATGCCTTCCTGGAAGCGTTCACTGTGCGCCAGCTCGATGTCCCCGGTTGCCAGTGAGTAGACCCGGAGCAGGATCATCCACCAAGTTGCCGAGTCCACGGGCGCTACGCGACCGATGGCGCGATCACCGAAGTCAGCCACGAGCTTGCTGCCGCCATCCTCGGTGGCTGCGACCTCGAAACTGGCCGGCATCAGGCCTTCCGCATATTCATGGCCGGGCATGTGTTCCTGCTGATCGCATAGGGACAGCACAGTGGTCAGGAAGTTACGGACGATTTCGGGTTCGCCCTTCATGAGAAAGACAAGTGCGGAGGGAAAGAAGTCGCGAATAAAACAGTCGCCGTAATTGACGGCCGAGAGATTGCTGGGGACCGCCGCCGTCGTACCTACGGGCTGGCCATTGTGGTAGAGGATGGTTTCGTCGAGGAGCTCGTAGGCGGAATCGATGATGGACGCTTGCATGTCACCCCTAAGTATCGACTAGAAACACTGGAATTGCCTAGGATTGTAGCAGGGTCCCGAACGGGTGCACACCCCGCAAGGACGGGGCCGGGTGATATCCGGCCCCGTGTATAGCAGAAGGCAGATCAGCGCGCCGAATGGCCGCTGAGTTTGACCTCGACGCGGTTCTCGGGATCAATGCCCGCGTAGTAGGCGCGCAGGATGTCGAGGATCTCGGGACGGCTGAACTCGGGAGAGACTTCCTCGCCTTCGGAGAGGGCCTTGCGCAGCTTGGTGCCTGATACCATCAGACGATCCTCGCCGCCATGCGGGCAGGTCCGCATAGAAGCCATGCCGTTGCAGCGATAGCACCAGAAGGTCCAGTCGATCTTGATCGGCTGGGTCTCGAGGGCATCGGCCGGGATATCGTCGAAGATGTGGTGAGCATCGAAGGGGCCGTAGTAGTCGCCGACACCGGCATGATCACGGCCTACCAGGAGGTGCGAGCAGCCGTAGTTTTGGCGGAATAGCGCATGCAGCAGGGCTTCGCGGGGACCTGCGTAGCGCATGTCGAGCGGATAACCGGCGTGGACGACGGTGTTGTCGACGAAATAGTTATCCACCAGTGCGTTGATGGCGTCGCTGCGGACCTCGGCGGGGATGTCACCGGGCTTGAGTTTACCGAGCAGCGAATGGATCAGCAGACCATCACAGGTCTCGACAGCGATCTTAGCCAGATACTCGTGCGAGCGATGCATGGGGTTGCGGGTTTGAAAGGCCGCGACCGTATTCCAGTTCTTCTCTTCAAACAGGGCGCGGGTTTGGGTAGGCGTCATGTAGATGCCTGGGAAGCGTTCAGCGAAATCGCCCTCGGACAGGACTTTGACCGGACCGGCCAAGTTGACCTCACCTTGTTCCATGACCATCTTGACGCCAGGATGGGCCTCGTCGGTAGTCTTGAAGACCGAGATACACTCATGAGCCTTGTCTATGGTGTATTTTTCGGTCAGCTGCATGGTCGCCATGATCTCGCCGGTCTCATCGCTGACTAGGGCAATCTCCGCGCCCGTGTTGAGCGTATCGGCGGTGGCCTGGTCGGTGGACAACGTAATCGGAATCGGCCAGAACAGCCCGCTGACCATACGGTACCCGTCGCAGACGCCTTCCCAATCGGCATGGGTCATGAAGCCGGTCAGCGGGGTGAAACCGCCGATACCCATCATAATGAGGTCGCCGGTCTCCCGAGACCCGATTCTAACCTGGGGAAGCGTGGCGGCATGCGCCTTCTCCGCCTCGAGATCCTGGTCGGTGAGCAAGAGGGGGTGCAGTTCACCACCACCGTGTGGTTTGACGAGTTTGGACATATTGCCTCCTGATTTTTATGTGAAAAAGGCGGGTCGCGAGCGCCGATCTCCCGACCGTTAACGAATTCGTTCGCCGACCATCCCCAAAATCGGTGGCGACGGGAGGTCGGAGTATAGCAGAGTGCATGATGAATGCTTAGGGACAGCTTTGACCAATCACCGGGAGTCATGCTGTCGTGAATCAATCGGCGCCATTCTTGTGGGTTGGCGAGAGAATTGCCTCGGCGAGTGCCCCGGCGTCGATCGTTTGACTGGTATCTACGCTCACCGCATAGCGAAGTTCCCCGTTGCTGAGGGGGTCGTAAGTCTGTATTTGACGAGTGAGCACGGCCTCGTCGGCCTCCGAGGGATCGCCGCCACGGAGCGCGCGCTCACGTATCCACTGTCTCAACAGTTCTTCGGGCGCCTGTAGGTCAAGGATAACCAGGGGACAATTCAATGCTTCGGCTAAGGCGATAAAACCGGCGCGCTGAGTCTGTTTCAGGAAGGTCGCATCGATCAGGGCGCTGTACCCAGCCTTGATGATGTGCTTTGCGACATGGGTCAGGTGCGCATATGTGGCTTGGCTGGCCGCAGCGGAATAACGTCCGGCCGATTCGGGGAACAAGCGCCGGCGCTCGACGTCTGAGCGGGTCCTGATGATGTCGGCCTCTGCCAGGAGCTTGGCCGAGACCAAGCTTTTGCCGGATCCGGATAGTCCGTGGGTAAGGATCAGGCGACCTTCTGTGGGCATTGTATACCGCTGCGCGAGTTTGAGGCCGGCGCTGATCTCTCGGCTCAGGGCTTCGAGCTCGTCAGCGCCGGCCTGAGTGCGACGGATCGCGGCCACCTTGACCCGAACCATGGCGCGATAGACGGCGTAGTATCGAAACAGGGTAATGCCCTCATAGTCCCCACCCGCCTCTAGGTAGGCATTCAGGGTTACGCGAGCCAAGTCGGCTCGGCAGCGCCGGTCGAGGTCCATTACCAGGAAAGCCATCTCGCTCATGGTGTCTATCCAGCGTAGATTGGGGTTGAATTCCAGGCAATCGAAGGGTAAGGGATCACCGTTGATCAGCGCGATGTTGGCTAGGTGCAGATCACCGTGGCATTCGCGTATATGGCCGGCGGCGCGTCGGTTGGCAAACGAAGCCGCCAGTCGCTCGTGTTGCGTCCGCGTCCAGGTGTGTATGTCGTCAATATGCGCCCGTTCTTCAACGCGGATGTCCATCTCAGCGAGGTGGATGAAGTTGTCGAAGACAGCTTGGCGGATGGCCTCGGGTTGGCCGAAGTCGCTGTCTTCCTGTGCCGTCGGACAGTCAGCGTGGAAGCGAGCGATGCGTTTCGCGAGGCGTCGACAGATTGCCGCCGTCAGTTCGCCTTTTTCAATTAGCACATCGAGCTGAGTCTCCGGATCGAACTGCCGCATCCGTACGGCGTATTCTATGGCGGTACCCGTCCCGCCGAGGCGGGGCTTCTCGGGGATTCCGGTAATGGGCACGACGTCCAGGTAGAGCGATTCGGCCAGACGGCGGTTGAGTCGGATTTCCTCCAGACAGTCGGTATGGCGCTTCTCTAGGGACGAGAAGTCCAGGAACCCCAGGTCGATGGGTTTCTTGATTTTATAGGCCATGAGGCCTGTTAGGAGGACCCATGAGCTATGGGTCTCGATGACTTGGAAAGCGGTCACGGGATGATCGTAGAGCGTCGGGTCCTGCAGCGCGTCGATGAGGGCGTTTGGCATCTCGGGTGTCCCGGTACTTGGCTCTGAATGCGACAAATTCGTTTGGAAAGCGGACTCAGGTTCCGTCCCGAGCATTATGGCACATGCCATTGACGCCATATAAATGTCCAACGAGTGATCCTTGTGATCGCTCGGATTGTGCATATGCTTTGGATTTCCCCGGGTGATGCTAGAATGCTTCAATTACTCTATATCGTAAGGCCATACGAGACCTCTAATGGGTGTCTATTCCGTCGACAAGCTGATCGCTGAGGCTCGCAAACTGGCGGCGGATTATTATCGCGCGACCGGTAAGCCCTTGGCGGGGGTTAGCGGTGAGGTCTGCCTCCACGATGCCATTCGCTTGCTTGATCTTGAGGCCAGTACGGATCCCGGTTGTGATGCCATTGGCCGGGGGGCGCGTGCGGGTAAACGGGTCTTGATCAAGGGCCGTACGATCTTCGATGAATCCAAATCCGGGCATCGAATCGGACAGTTCAAGATGGATCAGGATTGGGATCTTGTCGTGCTTGTGCTCATGGATGCCGATCTGGAGCCGTTTGAGATCTACGAGGCCGATCGTGCCGAGGTCCGCGAGGCCCTCGATTCGACGTCTAAGAATCGGCGCGGGGCTATGACCGTGGCGCGCTTTAGGCGCGTCGGGCGCATGGCCTGGAATCGTGAAGAGGGCTTGGTCACCGATGAGGTCTGGGACAACCAGACAAGCACGGTTTGAGCATGTTAAGTGCCTCCGATGCACTCGGAGATACGGGGCCACTTCAGTCGCATATCCCCGGATTTCGGGCACGTCCCGAGCAACAGGCCATGGCTGAGTCCGTCGAGGCCGCGTTGGCTGCCAAGGACGCGCTCGTGACCGAGGCCGGTACCGGTACCGGCAAGACCTTTGCCTATCTCGTGCCGGTCTGTCTTGGCGGTGGGCGTACGCTGGTCTCAACCGGCACCCGGACCCTTCAGGAGCAGCTTTTCCGGCGCGACCTGCCCACGGTCTGCGCCGCCCTCGGTGTTCGGCCCGTCATGGCAATGCTCAAGGGGCGTAGCAACTATCTGTGCCGATACCGCCTTGAGATCGCAGAGCAATCGGGACAGTTGCCCCGCGGTCAACAGGCCCAGTTACACCGAATCTCGAGCTGGAGTGGCCGCACCCACAGTGGGGATGTCGAGGAGGTCGACGACGTCCCGGCCGATGCCCCTATCTGGTATCAGGTTACTTCGACGGCCGAGAATTGTCTGGGCGCCGAGTGTCCCGAGTACCAGGGATGCCATGTCGTCAAGGCCCGTCGGGCGGCCCAGGCTGCCGATATCGTCGTGATCAATCATCACCTGCTGCTTTCCGATATGCGCTTGCGCGAGGAGGGTTTCGGCGAGCTATTGCCGAACTGCGAGGCCGTCATCGTCGACGAGGCACATCAGTTGCCGGAGCTCGCGAGTCAGTTCTTCGGGCGTACGGTCAGCGCCCACCAATTGCAGTCGCTGGCGCGCGACGCCGCCCAGTGTCAGGCCGCGGAGGTTGGCGATGCCCGCGAGATCGGCGACAGTGCAACTCATTTGATCGCTGCGGTGGATGCCGTGCGCGCGCTCTTTGGCAAAGGCGATACGCGCGGTGCCTGGCGTGCCGCGGTTGCGTTACCGGGCATGCAGGCTGCTATGGCCGAGCTCGGCGCGCGTATTCAGGAATTTTATGGCGCGCTTGAGCTCCATAGCGAGCGTAGCAAGGGGCTTGAAACTTGCCGTCAGCGCTGTGCCGTGGCGCGCGACGATCTCGCTCAGGTTATCGGCGGCGATGACGAGAACCTGGTCAGTTGGTACGAGACCAGTCGTCATGCATTTCGCCTGCATCAGACCGCGATGAGTTGTGCGGAGGGTTTTCGTGCGCAAATGGAGCGCTACGACTGCGCCTGGGTTTTCACGTCGGCTACCCTGTCCATAGGGACCGATTTCAGCCATTTTACGGCCCGCCTGGGTATTGAAGAACCGCAGACCGGGCAGTGGGCGAGCCCCTTTGATTATGCCAATCAGGCCCTGATGTATATGCCCCAGGGGCTGCCCGATCCCGGTAGCCGGTCCTACACCGATGCGGTCGTTGATCTCGCAGCCGAGATTGTGACGGCGAGCCGTGGCCGGACTTTTTTACTCTTTACGAGCCATCAGGCTTTGCGTTTTGCTGCCGAACGTCTGCGCTCGATGTCGCTAGCCTATCCGTTGCTCGTTCAGGGCGAGGGGCCGCGCGGTTTGCTGCTCGAACGCTTCCGCAGTTTGGGTAACGCCGTGCTGCTCGGGACCTCGAGTTTCTGGGAGGGTGTGGACGTGCGCGGTGAGCACCTGTCTTGCGTGATCATCGACAAATTGCCGTTCTTCAGCCCCGACGACCCGGTCTTTCAGGCCCGTCAGACTCAGTTGGCCAATCAAGGCGAAAACGCCTTTCGGCTGCTGCAATTGCCTCAGGCCGTGCTGGCGCTCAAACAGGGCGCGGGACGGTTGATCCGTGATCAGGACGACTTCGGCGTGCTCGTGTTGTGCGATCCCAGACTGAAGTCCCGCAGCTACGGGCGGGTCTTTCTGAATAACCTGCCACCCATGACCCGGACCAGCTCAATCGATGATGTGAAAAACTTTTTTAGGGTGACTGAGGGCACACGAACAACACTTTCGATAGGAGCACCGTCATGAGCAGGATTCTTGCCATAGATACTGCGACTGAGGCATGTTCCGCCGCTCTTGATATCGATGGCGAGATCCGTGAACGTTTCGAGATCGCGCCGCGACGGCATACCGAACTGATCCTGCCTATGGTCGAGTCGTTGCTCGAAGAGGCGGGGTTGACGCTGCCCCAGCTTGATCTGATCGCCTTCGGTCGCGGTCCGGGGGCCTTTACGGGTGTGCGGATCGCAAGCGCCGTTACGCAGGGTCTGGCCTTTACGGCCGATCTGCCGGTTGCCCCAGTGTCGACCCTGGCGGCGTTGGCCTGGGGTGCTTGGCGGGAACGCGGCGAGAGAGAGATTCTGCCGGCGATCGACGCCCGCATGATGGAGGTCTATTGGGGTTGCTACCGCGTCGTCGAGTCGGGTGCGCTAGTCTCACTCCAAGATGAGCGTGTTTGCGCACCCGAGGACGTGCTGTCGCCCCCGGAAGGACATTGGTTCGGCTGCGGTACTGGCTGGTTCACTTATGGGTCTCGTCTGCACCGGCACCTGGATCGTCCGCTCGTTGCATGGGTCGGTGAATGTCTGCCCCAGGCGCGAGATATCGCTACGCTGGGCGCGCAGATGCATGCGCGAGGCGAATGTGTCGCCCCGGAGTTGGCCCTTCCAGTTTATCTACGCGATAAAGTGGCAACCCCTCCGACTAAATCCAGGCGGCCATCCAACGCTGTCGTATGACCGTGTCGGAATCGAGAGTATGGCATCTTATCCAGATTACTGATTGCCATCTGGCCGAGACTATCGGTCCCGTAATTCGGGGCGTCGATCCAGATGCGACCTTAGCGCTCGTAACCGAAATCATAAAGACCTATCGTCCCGATTATTGCCTTGCCACCGGCGACCTCAGTGACGACGGCAGCGTCGAGTCATACGAGCGGCTTGCCGATCATCTGCGCACGCTCGATCTGCCGGTGGCCTGTCTGCCGGGCAACCACGATGACCCCGGGGTCATGCTCCGGGTGCTGCCTGGCGGGAATATTGGGATGCCGGAGGCGATCGAACTAAGGGATTGGCAAATCATCTTGTTGGATTCAACCGTCCCTGGTCGTTGTTCGGGACATCTCTCCGATGTATCCCTATCCGGGCTGTCGGCGCGTCTGCATATCGATCTTGAACGCCATCGTCTGATCGCCCTACATCACCCGGTCCTACCCAACGGTTGCGCTTGGCTGGATAGCGAAATGACGCTCGACAATCCCGATGCGTTGCACGATGTTATTCGGCGCTTCGCCTCCGTTCGAGGGCTTATTTGGGGGCATATCCACCAGGATTTTCACGAACAGGCCCATGGCTTGCCCTGCTGGGGGACGCCAGCGACTTCGGTCCAATTTCAGCCGGGGTCTAGGGCGTTGCGGATCGACGAACGCTCGCCGGGTTTCAGGCATCTTTGGCTGCATCCCGATGGCAGGATCGTGAGTCGGGTGGAGCGCTTGTGGGAGGGTAAGTGGAGGCGGTAGGACTGGACGTTCGAACGTCTTAAGGCTATCTTAATCCACTATAAATGGAGAGGGAGGGGAGGAATATGAGTAGCTGTCTATTTTGCGAGATCGTCAAGGGTAACTTGAAGGCGGACGTGGTTTATGAAGACGATAAGGTGGTCGCGTTTAAGGACATCAATCCCCAGGCGCCCTTCCATCTGCTGGTTATTCCGAAGGAGCATATCCCGACGCTGATTGAACTCGAATCAGAGCACAAGGAGCTGATCGGCCATTTGTTCATCGTGGCAAAGGATTTGGCAACGGACGCTGGTTACGGCCAGCGTGGCTACCGTACGGTCTTCAACTGTAACAGTGACGCCGGTCAGGCGGTTTATCATATTCACATGCATGTCCTAGCCGGACGCATCCTAGGTTGGCCTCCCGGCTGAAAAGGCCTTATACGGCACGATACGGCGTTAAAATTCGCCTCGAAATGCTCATTTACAAAACGTAAACTGCGCTTTCTCGGCGAATTTCGCCTTGTCTCGCACTCGTATAAGACCTTTTCAGGGCTGGTAGTCATAGCCCGTCGGATGCGGGTCGTCTGCTGACAGGTAGTTATTCCGGTCGTAGCGGCATGGTTCGGGTGTCGGCAATGGCGTCGCGTTCGGGGAGGCTGGCGGCGATTTGCGCCATGACCTTTTCGGCTGTGAGCCGGTAGGCGGTCAGTTTTCCTCCATAGATTGTTAGAAGGCGTGGTCGTTCGTCGCGGTCAGTCACGAGACGGGTATCGCGGGGGCGGCCAAAGGCAGTGCCGCCGCTTGCGGGTAGGACACGGGCGCCGGCGAAGGCGTCACTGATCGCAAAGGAGTCGAGTGCGGGGAAGTAGCGGCTGGCCGTTTCCTGAAGGTAAGCAATTTCGGTCTCCGTTGGCGTCGGTTCGGTGCCCTCCGGGATGCTCCGTTCCGTTGTACCGATCAACAAACGATTTTCTTGCCAGGGCATAACGAACACCGCGCGGCCGTCGTGCGGTGATTCGACGTAATAGCAGCCTTTCCGGAACGGTGTATCCAGGACGATATGGGTGCCCTGCACAAGCTCGATCGGTTCGGCAACAGGCTGAGGAAGACAGTGGAAAAGGACCTTATTGACAGTTGGACCCGCTGCGTTGATAAGTACCTTGGCCTTGCAAGTCTGCGATTGACCGTTTTCCTCGAATTCGACCAGGCAGCCATGGGGTTCAAACTCGGCGCACTTGAACAATGCGGGTACTCTGAGTTCTGCTCCTAGGTCGAGGGCGGCCCGAATCACAGCCCGTGTCAACGCGGCGTCGTCAGTCTGGGCATCCTGATATTGAAACACGCTTGTGAGTCCTGTCGTCGCCAGGTCGTCCAGTTCGTGCCAGTGTTTTTTGGGGACGGTCACGTAGCTCCCTGAAGAGTCACCGCTAAGCCAGCGATAGATGCCAAGGCCGATATGTAGCTGCCAGGGCCGCCGCCGGGTTTCCTGATAGATCGGGATAAAAAATGGTACGAGCCGGACCAGCTCAGGCGCCAGTTGCAGCAATCGCCGACGCTCATAAAGGCATTCACGGACCAGCCCGAACTGACGACTTTCCAGATAGCGCAGGCCGCCATGGATGAGTTTGCTGGATCGGCTTGAGGTACCACTGGCGATGCCGCTTTGTTCTAGCACAAGCACTGAGTGGCCACTCGCGGCAACGGCTTGAGCGACGCCCGCACCGTGAATGCCTGCGCCGATCACAACGACATCATAGGCTGCCGTCATGCTTGATCTCTCCGTAAGCGCGGGTCTTGGAGTAGCTCCGTGATCGCCATGGTCTCGATGAATTGGGCGCCGAGATGATGCCACTGAAGCGCTAGTTGGGGGTCGGTGAATTCATAAAGTGCCCACTGCCAGGGGCCGGACCAGAGTCCCTCAATCGGAATCTTGTTGACGTTGCAGATCATGAACTCGGGACTAAGCCTGTCCGCAGTCCGTCGGCTGGCATCGTCATAGTCATGTAGCACCCAGCCGATGGGCGCGTCGCAACGCTCGCGGACGTATTGCAGGACGCAGTGATCGTAGGAGATCAGGATGAATTGCTTGGCTATGGCGCGTAGTGCGGCCAGGATGCTTTCCACTACCCGAGTAATACCGAAGTGCCAGATGCTCTCCTCCTTGATCTCGACCCAGAGGGTTGCTCCAGGCCAGTCTTGCCAGCGCGTGGCGAGCGCCTCAAGCGTTATCAGTCGGGTATAGGCGAAAGCGGCGCCGAGTCGACCTGGTTCGCCGGCGGGCAGGGTGCTCAGGGTAGCCCAGTCCGTCTGAACTACCGATCCGGGTTGGCCGGTGATACGCTCAAGGTGCTCGTCGTGGAGCACAACGGGGATGCCGTCGGCGCTGACTTGGACGTCTATCTCGACGTGACTCGCGCCAGATCGCAGGGCGGCCTCGATGCCGATCAGTGAGTTCTCCGGAAAGCAGCTGGCCGCACCGCGGTGGGCGATGAATTGTGGTCCGCCGTCCGTGTCAGTCATGGGATAAATTCTCCTGCATGGCGGCCTGCCAGTTTGTAAAGCGCGCGGCAAGTGCGGTATTCGGTCTCGGCGCGAAGTCATCCACGAGGCCTCCCTCGAGATTAAATACGGCGTATCCGGTCAGTTGCCGTATCAACAGAAATGCGAGTCCGTGGCCGGTTGTTTCGGGCTCGCTGCAGCGTCTAATCGGCAGGCCCGTGAGGTCCGCCAGACGCTGGCAGAGGCCGTCGAGCCGTGAAAGCCCGCCACCGATAACAATCTGTCGCGCCATGGTACCCGATGCCAACATGGTGCGGCGGTTTTCCTCGAGTAGGAAGACGATGCTTTCGATAACGGCGACGGCCCGGTCCCCCAGGTCGGGGTGTTGATTGCCCAGGGTTGCGATGAAGCGAGACCTGAGTTTCGCACCACTGAACGGTGTGCCTAGGCCGTGGACGCCGTTCAGGAAAATCGGCGGATCGGTCTTGTTCGCCATCCAAAGCGGCAGGTCCTCCTGAAACGTAGCCATGGCGTGCGCCTCAGTCGTCTCTTTGAACCAGCTCAGCGCGCTTCCTGCTCCGTTGATAGTTCCTTCTAAGGCATGGTCGCGGCGGGTCCCGTCGTCATGAACGACTGTTGTCAGTAGTTGATCGGAGGTAACCCACTCCGCGGTCGGCTGAGTCAGGAAGGCGCCGGTACCAAGGGTTGCATAGAGTGTGTCCTTGCGCAGCGGGCCGTGGGCATAGAGCGCAGCCGACTGATCCCCGGTGACGAGCTTTAGTGGGATGTCGCCTACAGCGCTTGGTATGAGACCGAAGTCGTAATCGGACGAAACGCAGGTAGGCAGATAGGCGGTGTTTAAGTCGAAGAGCTCGAGTAGTAGGGGTGACCAGTCGCGGCTGGCATGGTCGATCAAGAGGGTGCGGGCGGCATTGGCCGGATCGATGAACAGGCCATGTTCACGCGTCAGTTGCCAAACCAACCGGCTGGCCAGCGGACCACACGCCAAACGTCCACGATCCTTAGCCGCTTTGACCTGGGGCAGGTTATGAAGGCACCAGCGGAGTTTGGTGGCGCCGTAATAAGTGGAAAGCCGTAGTCCGGTCAGTTCCTGGATATGCGCGCTATGTTCCTTCCAGTGTGTGAGATCAGCTTCGGTTCGGCGATCTTGCCAGCTGATGACGGGTGACAGGGGGCTATTGTCCTGGCGGTCCCAGCAGGCAATAGAGGAGCGTTGACAGGCGAGCGCTGCAGCCAGGACAATGCCATCGCCGATATCCGATAGGACTTGGTTGATACAATGTCGCAATGTCGCATAGGGCGCGTCAGCAGGGTATTCGCTGCGGATCGCATCGGGGTGTTCGGGTTCGAGGGGAATGTGGTAGCTGCTGATGGCCTGCCCCCTCAGGTCATAGAGCATGGCCCGACTCGCATGGCTGCCCTGGTCAAGGATCAGAATCAGCGGTGTGGTCTGCGCCATATCGCACCTTTGGGGTCCTTGATGCTGTAGAATACTCCATCCCACTGGATCATAATTTCCGAGTATGCACCCAAATATCCCGAATCACGAGCGGATTTTGATGCTCATACCGGCTTGCCGGATGCTGCTTGCGTTGGCCTTGATATCTATATTTATCAATGCGACGATTCCGAGCGACGGGACGCCCTTCAACCTCTTTGATTGGGACAAGCTCAATCATGGATTTGCATTCCTTGTGCTGAGTTTTTTGGCAAACTTCTCCTTTCCAGAGCGGCTGTTCGGTTGGCTCGAGTCGGGTTTGCTCATCGCTTATGGCCTTGGGATCGAAGGGGCTCAGCATTTCATTCCTGGTAGGGAGTCGTCGTTGTTGGATGTCGGCGCCGATGCCAGCGGGATATTATTGTTTTATCTGATATTGCCTTGGATGACTCGGTTGCCCGTTTTGCGGGATATGAATGCTGGCAAGGCGCGCGGATGAAAATACCAATAAAGGATCTTAAGATATGCAAGACCAGGATATTTCAGGAATAATTATACAAGTCGTGGTAATCGGGTTGGCTCTGGCACTGCTGGTGGTGTTTGCCTTGGATGATCGTAAAAGCCGCCGTGAGCGTGCCGAAGAGGATCGCATTAAGGCAGAGGGTCAGGCCCCGTCTGATGAGGCTAGCACGGAAAAGACCCCTTAGATTTGCGTCTTGATGATGGAATTGCAGGTGTGCTGAGCGATTTCACCTTTCGGGCGCTGAGGTGAGGGTCGATCGGTCGATCTTTTCCTGGGCCCTGTATGACTGGGCGAATTCGGCCTTCGCGACCACGGTCATGGCCGGATTTTTCCCGCTATTCTTCAAGCAATATTGGGCCGCCTCGCTTGAGATCGCCGACAGTACTTTTTATCTTGCCCTCACCAATGCTGGCGCCAGCTTAATCGTTGCCGTATTGGCGCCGCTGTTGGGCGCCATGGCTGACCGGGGTGGCCTCAAGAAACGTCTGTTGCTGGGTTTCGCGGGCTTGGGAATCGCGACCACGGGCGCACTTTATCTCGTGGGACAGGGGGCGTGGGGGCTTGCGATGGTCTGCTATACAGTTGCGATCATCGGTTTTTCATCGGCTAACGTATTTTATGATGCGTTGATCTTGGACGTAGGCCGCGCGGGCATAATGGGGCGAATCTCGGCACTGGGATTCTCCCTCGGCTATCTTGGTGGAGGGTTATTGTTTGCCGTGAATGTGTCCATGACGCTCTGGCCCGGCGCCTTCGGGATTGCCGATAAGGCTATGGCCGTGCGCTGGTCCTTTCTGTCCGTGGCCGTCTGGTGGGCTGTGTTTTCGATTCCCCTTTGGTATTTTGTCGACGAGGCACGCACCGGCACAGGATCAATGCGCGGTCTGTTGGGCTCGGCGGTTGGCCGCCTTCGGCAGACGCTTGGTCACCTGCGTGGTCTGCGCCCGGTCTGGACCTTCCTGCTGGCATATTGGCTCTATATCGACGGTGTCGATACCGTGATCAGGATGGCCGTGGACTTCGGCCTGTCTATCGGGCTTAAATCGGATGACCTGATCATCGCACTCCTGATTACCCAGTTCGTTGGATTTCCCGCAGCGTTGGTTTTTGGTTGGGCCGCTGATCGTATAGGTCCCCGAAACGGACTCTATGTCGGGATCGCCGTTTATATCAGTGTGTGCCTGCTGGCCTATGGCATGAACTCGGAGAAGGAGTTCTATCTTCTTGCGGTAATG
The DNA here is from genome assembly GCA_964487925.1 of uncultured Gammaproteobacteria bacterium. Lineage (GTDB taxonomy): Bacteria > Pseudomonadota > Gammaproteobacteria > SZUA-140 > SZUA-140 > RI-283. The sequence goes on along the minus strand of CAZASZ010000003.1, from coordinate 39,280 downwards.
ATCGGATTGGTCCAAGGCGGTATTCAGGCCTTGAGCCGTTCCTTCTTTGCCAGCCTTATCCCTGCCGGTCGCGCGGCGGAGCTCTTTGGTTTCTACAACATGCTGGGGAAATCCGCAGCCATATTTGGCCCCGTGGTGTTGGGCCTCGTGACCATGCTCAGCGGAGATAATCGAATGGGCGTGCTGGCGATAATACCGCTTTTTATCGGTGGCGCATGGTTGTTGCGGCGAGTCTAGGGGGCGGTCGGTGCCAAGTGCGATGAGAGCTGGGTTGTCGTGTTACACTTTCGGTTTTCGGGGTTTGGGGCGAAGGCTATGTTGAAAAAGGCGACGTGGCGGGTCGGTGTGATCCTGGTTTTGATGGCGGTGGCGCTCGGCGCCTGCACGGTGACGACCGTCGACCGCGACCATCCACTGCTGCGACCTAAGAGCGATGGTTTGGCCACCAAGGTCTATTTTATTCGGCCCCGGACCGAACGCTACATGGGCGCCGCCGATAACCGTATTCAGGTTGAGGTCGGGCGCAAGCATCTCATGGCGATGGGCAAGGGGGAATACATCTTGTTGCGATTGCTGCCCGGTAAGGTTCGGGTCAAGGTGTATTCAGATACCACCTGGGGACCGAAGCATGCCTTCGATACACGGGTTCATTCGCGTGAGTTCAATCTCAAGCCTGCCGAAACACAATATATTGTCATGACTCCGGTCGACGGCGAGTTTCGGGGGGCCTCTGAAATGATCGATGTCAGACGGGCGCACGCCCTTATCAAGGGCGCGGTGCCCGTCGGTCAGGACACCCAGGACGAGCCCATTCTGCCGCCTCAGCTATAGATACTGTTTTTAACACGGCAATACACCCTTCGGCGCGCTTTAAAGTCTTTAAATAGGAGATTTAAAATCTCACGCCTTTAGGCGGCAATGTTGCTTTTACTCCCTCTCCCCTTGATGGGGAGAGGGTACAATCGGCCGTACGGCCGATCAATCCGGCTTTTAGCCGTAACCCGAAGCCACCGGCTTTAGCCGGTGAAGTATTCACACGGCTTGGTCCTTTTTTTCTTCCTGTAACAGCATAAGTGCGTGATCGATACGTTTTTCGATGCGCATGCGATAGTTCAGGAAATGACTCATGCGGATACCCGTGGATGTATCGGTACCGAGCGAACGCGGCATTGCTTCCAAGGAAGTGATCCGCAAGGGATATCCCGGATCACGGTCGGCGTGAGTCATGAGGTGGAGCGCGAGTTCCCGGAACATCTTATCGCCCAGTTGGTGCGATGCAAAGGTCTTGTCCCCGCACTGTATGGAAAAGGTCGGGCGCTCATCCGCATCGGCGTGACTCTCGACCGACAACGCGAGTATCCGGGTCTCATTTTCGGACACGTGGCGTGCGGTGGCGGGCGCCGGGCTCAGCACGATATCCGAGCGCTGATCGGCCTTGACCTGAAAGCACGCGATCTCCGGATGACCCCATAGTGGGGCCGGTTCCTGGCCAGCCAAGAGTTTGCATTGTTTCAGGAATGTGACGTAGCGATGCAAGGACAGGGCAGAGTTGTCAGTTGGTACTGTCTGGCACACCAAGGTGCCGCCTTCGTCGATGATAAAGAGCCGAGTCTTGCTGCGTAGGTTCACATAGTACACATGGATTTTGCCTGCCTCGTGGTGATGGTAGATTGCCGGTAGCACGTCTTTCGGCAACGTGTAGCGATCGAACACCACGGGACTGTAGTAGGCCAGAACGTCTCCGAGATACTGAACGAGCTCCTGGTAGGACTCCAGTTTTTGCGATTGCATGCCGTTGACGTCGCGCCAAAGAAGATACATGTCGCGCCCGATGGTCAGGACATAGCGATTCGGGTTTGCGCCGGTGCCACCGCCACCGAGGGCCGCTTCGACGTCCCGGAGCAGATTGTTGACCCGGCGTGAGATCGAAACCCCATGTCCGATGGACGAGCAGTGACATGTCGGCGCGGTCCAATGGCTGTCCTTGCCCTCAATGGATGACCACCTAAGGTTGTCGCGCAGGCAGTCCAGGATGCCCTGTACGCCACTGTAATGGGAAGTGATGACCTCGTTCCAGCTGGTCTGGACGACTTGGTCAAGCGAAATAATATGGTTCTCGCTGATCCCCCCAAAGCTCAATGCGTCCGTTTTGTCGCTGGTCAGACAATGTCCACGCCGGATGTGATCCTGTGGAAGCTCCGCGCAGACGTTCGCGAATACGGTGCTCGAAACCATGGCCCTGGCTCGTGTGACGTCTGGTTCTTGCCCGAAGTTCAGAAGCCCGTTCGGGAAGTGATGACTCAGGATGGTCTGGAGCCCTCTGACCTCCTTGATATTGAAGTTCGCGTCCAAGACATGGATGGCCCAGGCCGTTTGCTCATTGTTGATTTGGTTGAAGTGGCACCAGCTGAGCATTTCGATCACGGTTGGAGAACGGTGCAGCGGCGCGAGATCGAGGGCGTCGTCGCGGTTGACGATGCCACGATACAACAACCAGTGGGACTGGCCGGCGGCGCTATGTTCATGTAGCGACAGTGCCGGTTCTTGGATGCTGTCGCTAATCCCACGGTTGATCAGATCAATCTTGCCGGGTTTTTTCTCGAACGCAGCGTAGAGCTTTCGGCCCAATGTGTTGAGATCATCCTGTTTGATCATTGCTAGATTATTGTGGGTCCGAGCGAAATCGGACAGGGCATTATAGCTTTGCGTCAGGGCGGCGACGAGGCTGCGGCGTTCCTTTATGACCTTCTCGATGCGCCATTGGGGCCTGTTGTCGAGTTCGAGCAATTCGCCGGCGCCCCAGCCCCATGATTCCACCATCTCGTGCAGGGTCTCCCTACGCCAGCTCGGGTTCTTAAGGTCGTCGGGCAGGCTTAGCTTTTCATTGACCTTCATGTAGAAACATCGCCGCAGCAATTCAAGCCGTTCGGTGTCTTCGCAGGCCTCGAGATATTCGGCGATTTCGTTGTAGAGCATGATGTAAGGGTCGAGTTTCGCGAGCTCAGTTTCACCGTCGTGAATTGCCTTCTTGAAACGCAGACTCAACAGTTCCAGACGCGGATAGCAGGCGGCATAGACCTCGAGCAGCATGATCTTGAGGACTGATTTATAGGGTGAGTCGATACCTTTGTAGAGTTGCCAGAGCGAAGCGCCGAAGAATTCCGCGGCTGGGACCTCGGGCAGACCGCCAAAATCGATGACCTCGTTTTCGATCACGGTCTTTTTTTGAATAAGTTTATGGACGATCGTCTCGTAGTTGGATTCGTCTTCTACGGGAATCAGCCACCATATTGGGGTACGTCCGGCGATGATAAGGCCTGTGCGATAGAATTCGTCCAGCAGCAGGTGATGTTGGGCGCTGCCGCTACTTTCGCTTGAGAGCTCGACGCCTTCACCGTTGGAGAATGCCCGCGCATTCATGAGAAAAAAGTGGATCTCCAGATCCATTTGTTCGGCCCACTGTTCAATGGCGTGCGCCTTTGCCTGGAGTTCGCTCAGCTGCTCGTAGTTGAGGTGGTCCGAGTGACAGAGCCAGATATCGAAATCGCTCTTTTCCGAATGTGCGATGGTGCCACTGCTGCCCATCAAAAAGATTGCGTGGATATCGTATCTCGGCTGAGCACGACGTTTATAGTCAAATTCTTTGACGAACCGGGCGGCGGCATCGAGACTGCGTTGGGACGGGATATAATTCGCGACCCCTTTGGGGGTATTGGGCGATATATAGCCCGGAAAGGTCGGATGGTTGGCATGAAAGAGCAGGGGCAGTATATCCAGGGCCTCCCTGTGGCGGCGACGTAGCGCCTCGCTGGTCCGTCGGAGACGTTCCTGGTTGAGGGCCAAAAAGTGTCGTTGTGTGGTCTTAATATCAATCATGCTAAACAGAGCTGCCGATGCTGAATTAGTTTTGCCGGTGTCATCAGCATTAATAACGGCCTGACCGTGAAAAGATGGAGCCTTCCATAGCGAGATGATTCCGCGATGGAGAGCACAGATTAGGTTGCGGAGTGAGCGTCGTTTGGTGAACGAGTTCGCAGATTCGGGGTGTCGCAGGCCCGATCAAGTCGGGAACGGGCTGTACGGCGGCAGAGAACTACTCGGTATGTGGCTTGCTTAAGTTTTCCTTATGAAGCGATTGGCGAGCCCGTTTGGCGGCCAGGCGAACCTGTCTTGGTGCGGTGCCACCGAGGTGATCACGCGCCGCCACGGATCCTTCCAGAGTCAGGATCGCGAATACGTCGTCTTCAATCTGTGGGTTGAGCGCTTGCAGTTCGTCGATGCTGAGGTCGGAAAGGCCTTTGCCATGATCAATGCAGTAGCGCACGGTTTTGCCGACGATCTCGTGGGCGTCGCGGAACGGGATGCCGCGGCGCACGAGGTAGTCGGCAAGATCGGTCGCGGTCGAAAAACCCTCGTTCGCGGCCTTCTTCATATTCTCCCGGCGGATCTCCATAGCGGGCAGCATCTCGGCGAAGACATGCAGGCTGCCCCGTAGCGTGTCGATGGTATCGAACAGTGGTTCCTTATCCTCCTGGTTGTCCTTGTTGTAGGCCAATGGCTGGCCCTTTAGCAAGGTCAGCATGCAGATTAGATCCCCGTTGACCCGGCCCGTCTTTCCTCGGATCAGTTCAGGGACATCCGGATTCTTTTTCTGCGGCATGATGGATGAGCCCGTACAAAAACCGTCTGATAGCTCGATGAAATCGAATTGCGCCGTGGACCAGAGGATCAGTTCCTCGGAATATCGCGATAGGTGAGTCATGATCAATGCCCCGGCCGCGATAAATTCAACGACGAAGTCACGATCGCTGACGGCGTCCAGAGAATTCTCGCTGATGCCTGAAAACCCAAGCAGCTCTGCCGTGTAGGCACGGTCAATCGGGTAGCTCGTTCCGGCTAGGGCTGCTGACCCCAGCGGCATGATATTGATACGCTTGCGGCAGTCGGAGATACGTTCACGATCCCGTTGCAACATGGCATTCCAGGCTAGCATGTGATGACCGAAAGTGATCGGTTGCGCGGTCTGAAGATGCGTGAAACCCGGCATGATCGTTCCGGCCTCGGTCTCAGCCAGATCGATGATGACCTCCTGAAGGCGAATCAGCTGTTCAACGATCGCATCGCATTCGTCTCTCAGATAGAGGCGCAGGTCGGTCGCGACCTGATCATTCCGGGAGCGTCCGGTATGGAGCTTTTTGCCAGCGTCACCGATGCGCTGAGTCAACCGGGCCTCAATATTCATATGTACGTCTTCAAGGCTGACCAGCCAATTGAAGTCGCCGCGATCTATTTCCGAGCGGATCTCATCAAGTCCGGTGCAGATGGCCTCGCACTCCTCCTCGGTCAGTACGCCGACTCGAGCGAGCATACGGGCGTGGGCGATTGAGCCCGCGATATCGTGACGATAAAGCCGCCGGTCAAATCCGACGGACGCGCCGAAGGCGTCGACAAAGCTGTCGGTCGCTTCCGTAAAGCGCCCGCCCCAGGGTTTGGCGGTGGTCGATGGTTCCTCTGACATGCTCGAAAATCCTGAATTGGGTGGAGGGCGGCAGTATATCACCCTGTTCCGAAAGACTCCCAGGGCCGAATTCCCTGATCGCACCGTGGGCATGTTAAACTCCGCGGTTTCCAATTTCAGCCAAGGTTGTGTTCGTCATGTCAGACATCATTCGCATCGCTACCAGACAGAGTCCCCTTGCCCTGTGGCAGGCCGAGCATGTACGTGCGCTCTTGATGGCGCAACATGAGGGACTTGAGGTCGAGCTGGTTCGAATGGTCACGCAGGGCGACAAAATACTCGACACGCCGCTTGCCAAGGTTGGTGGCAAGGGGCTGTTCGTCAAGGAACTTGAGCAGGCGCTGTTGGATGGCCGAGCGGATATTGCCGTTCATTCTATGAAGGACGTTCCTGTCGAGTTGCCAGACGGTTTGCATCTGTCGACCATCCTCGAACGCGAAGAGCCTCGGGATGCCTTTGTCTCTGAGCGATTTGACTGCTTCGCGAATCTTCCCGAGGAGGCTCGCGTTGGGACCTCCAGCCTGCGTCGGCAATTGCAGTTGTTGCGCGCGCGCCCCGATCTCAAGATCGCCAGCCTGCGTGGCAATGTCGGTACGCGTTTGAAGCGTCTTGAAGAAGGCCAGTTCGATGCCATTATCCTGGCCTCTGCGGGGCTGATCCGCCTTGGGCTAAATGTACATATTCGCGAGTTGCTGTCTACGGAGGTATGTTTGCCGGCGATTGGGCAGGGCGCTATCGGTATCGAGTCGAGGATGGGAGATGCCCGGATCGATCAGCTTATTGCCTGTCTTGATGATCCCGATACCCGTTGTCGCGTGCTCGCCGAACGGGCTTTCAATGCACGTTTGCAGGGTGGGTGCCAGGTACCGATTGGAGGGCATGCCGTGCTCGATAGTGACACTCTCAGCCTCAGGGGGCTGGTCGGAGAAGTGGACGGCAGTCGGATTGTCGAAGGCTCGCGCTCCGGTGACCGGGGCGATGGCGTCGCCATGGGGGAATCCCTGGCCGATGAGATCCTTGATGCTGGGGGGCGCGAGATACTGGCCGCAGTTTACGAAAACGGAGATGCTGCCCGGGTCTGAACGGGCAGTCACCGGGCGCCATGACCAAGGTGACGCAAGGGCCTGCGGACCTCTCCGGTCTCCGGGTGCTCGTGACCCGTCCCTCCGGACAGTCTGAAGCTCTATGTCGCCTGATCGAGCAGGCGGGCGGTCAGGCGATCGCCCTGCCATCGCTGGAGATCGTCGCAATCGAGCCGGATTGGGTTAGGGGTGGTCCGGCGTCGCTGGATGACTTCAGCTGGCTCGTATTCATCAGCGCTAATGCCGTCAGGTTTGGTTATTCCGCGATCATGGGGCACTACGGCTCCTGGCCGACCCGTCCCAGGGTGGTTGCCATCGGCCAGGCAACGGCCGCTGGTTTGGCTGAACGGGGGGTGAGGGTGGATCTTTGTCCCGGTTCGGTCAGTGACAGTGAGTCCTTGCTAGCCGCACCGGAACTTGCCGGACTCGCGGGGCAGAAAATCCTGATCATTCGCGGTCTTGGTGGGCGGGCGTTGCTGGCGGAAGGACTGAGAGCCCAGGGCGCGACGGTTGGGTATCTGGAGGTCTACGCACGCAGGAGCCCCCCAGATTGCGCGCGACGACTGAGTCTGCTCGCTGCGGATCGGAGTGTTGATGTGGTTACGGCGACGAGCGGAGAGGCGCTCGAGAACCTTGTCGGCGCCGGACGCGAGGCCGCCTGCCTGTCCTGGTTACTATCTCTGCCTTTGGTTGTCATTGGCCCCAGGATCGTCACGTTGGCGCGAGATCTGGGTTTCGGCGGACCGGTAATGGTGGCCGCGGAAATGACCGACCTTGGTTTCATTCTTACCCTAAAAGGATGTTATTCTAAGGGCCCTCTGATGCATCCTGGGTGAGCCGGGTTGCCATGAAATGTTGCACCTTCAAGACGGGATGGCGAGTGATCGCTAAGGTTTTGTTCGAGTTTGCGACTCATGATGTACGCCTTTTCGCGCGAAGAGGCGGCTCGCGATTGGATCAGAGGTTTCCTAATAAGGATAATCAAGATAATAACGAAAAAATATTGCGCGATCAGGAAGACCCGCAGGGAGACCACGGCTGGCCAGGAGGGACATGGCAGTCGGGAGATGGATTCCGGGCATGGATTGTTTCCAACGCTGATACATAACGCGCAATGGGTCTTGTGTTCGCGCCGGTTATGAACCGGAACGGATGCCTTAAGTCCCGTCGGATCTCCGATGTAAGGATATCGGTTTCAATTGCTTAACAACACAAGGGTGGGGGGCATCGTGACTGAAAGCCAGCAATCTAAAGATACAGCGCCTGAGGATGAGGGCAACGCCACGGAACAGAGTTCGGGAGTTAGTGAATCTGTTTCGGAATCCGGTGATCGTGCCGAGCAGAAGGGGACCGGTGGCGGCGGTGGTTTTCTGGCCTTTCTGGCCCTGCTAGTGGCCGTGGGAGTCGGCGTAGGGGGCTATCTTTTCTGGCAGGAGAGCGATGAGGCGATGCGTGGCGTCGACAAGCGCATTGTCTCCCTTGAGAAGTCTGCGGATGCTGGTTCTGCTCAAGATGCCCGCTTCAATCGCCTTGAATCGACCTTAAGTCAGCTCAGATCGGGCCTCCGTGGTCAAATTGATCAGAGTCTTCAGCCTGTTGATGCCGCGATTAGCGAGCTGAGACGTGCAGTCGCTGCTGCTAGCGCGATGCCGAACAACGGGGACACAAGCGCGCTTCAAGGCCGAGTCGATGCCCTACAGGCTTCGATTCAGGAGATGACCGGTTCGTTCCAATCCATGGCCAGCCGTTCCGATCTTAACGCTGAAAAGGCAGCGCTCACCGCGCGTCTTGATGGAAATGCGACCGCGCTGAAGGCGCTCTCTGAACAGCTGGACACAGTTCAGAAGCAGCTCGCCAATGGTACCGACCTAACCCTACTTCGTGATGCCGCACACTTGTTGCGCATTGCCAACGATAGCCTCCATTTTGATCGCGATGTTCGGACTGCCAAGATGGCTTTGGAGGCGGCCGGTAATCGACTCAAACAGAGTAAGGCTGATGGCGTCGCCGACACCATTGCCCTGATTGTACAGGGCATCGACCGTCTGGGGGCCGTGCAAGTACCCGATCTGGCTGCTCTGTCGGTTGACCTGATCGATATGCAACATCAGCTCGACGGTTTGCCATTGCCTCAGCCTGGATTGAAGGCCGCTCCTGGTGTTGACAAGCTGGAGACCCATGGTGCGGTCGAATCGGTTAAAGGCTTTTTCTCCGACATGTGGTCGAAGGTCAAGGGTCTTGTAACTATTCGCCGCCGCAACGCCGAGGACACTCCGCTGCGTTCTCCGGAGCAGCAGTTCTATCTTGTCGAGAACTCCCGGCTCAAACTGGAAACCGCACGTCTCGCGCTCATGCGTGGGGATGATGCAAACTTTCATGCTAGCCTCGGTGCGGTCAGAGACTGGCTGAAGCGTTATGCTGCGGGAGAGTCCGCGGCCCCTATGTTGACGCTGGATCGGCTTGATCAGGTCAACATCAATCCGGCGCTTCCCGATATTTCGGATTCCCTGACCAGTCTTCTGAAGGTATTGGGCAGCCAGGGCGTGGCCCTGAGTGCGCCGACTGCTGATTCGAGGATGCCGTCGTGAAGGCGCTGTTTACCGGGTTGATCGTACTGCTGATCGCCGTGGCCTTGGCCATGGTGATTCGGGAAGATCCCGGCTACGTCATGATTACGGTACGCGACTGGACCATTGAGTCGAGCTTTGTAGTCTTCTTGGTGGCCGGCATCGCGGCTTTTGCGGCGCTTTATTACCTGGTCAGACTGCTCAGCGTATCGAGGGATGCGCCGAGTAGGTATCAGCGTTGGCGGCGTTTGCGCCGAGAGCGCTCATCCATGAAACGATTGGCTCAGGGCTATGCCAATCTCGCCTCTTGTCAATGGAGGGACGCCGAGGCCGCCTTCGTCAATTCGGCGAAGAATAATTCCTTGCCCTACCTAAGCTATCTATTCGCTGCGCGCGCAGCGTTGAAGCAGGGGGAGAACGCCCGTTGTTCTGGTTATCTGCAGAAGGCGAAAAATGCTATGCGGAACGGAGACGTGGCTGTGGGCATCGCCGAGGTCGAGGCCTATTTGGAGCAGGGAAATGGAGAGATTGCAGAGGAGATGCTACGTTGGCTGCGCGGTCGTGCGCCCAAGGACAAGGGAGTGGCCTGCCTCGCACGAAAGGTTTATACCGAACTGGGTCGCTGGGACAAACTCGCCAAGTTGATTCCCGATCTGCGCTCACTGGGTCTCGTGACCTTAGAAGAAAAGGCGCGCTTGGAAGACAAAGCCTACGCGGGGATTTTTAGTCAGAGTGTCGAGAGCCAAGACGGCAATACCATGATTGAGGCCTGGAAGCGGGCGCCCAAGACTTTGCGCAGCCGTCCGGAAGTGGTCGAAAACTATGTTCGGCAGCTCATGAAACTAGGATACGGGGACGCTGCGGAATCCGCTATCTACACGCTGACCAAGAGCAGCTGGAACGACAAGCTGGTGTATATCTACGGGCATCTCGAGAGCGCCGATGCCATCCGGCAGTTGCACCGCGCCGAGTCTTGGCTCAAGGGCCATCCGCATAGTCCCGTATTGATGTTGACCCTGGGTCGTTTATGCATCCAAAACGAACAATGGAAACGGGCGTGTCAGTACCTAGAGGAGAGTATTGCCCTACATCCTTATGCGGAGACCTGTCGGATCCTAGGCGATCTACTAGAGCAGCTTGGCGAGACTGAGGCGGCCCTAGGCTATTATCGCCAGGGCATCCGTCTGCTTGGGGAGGACGACGAGCTATCTAGCGGTAAGGATGCCACGGCCATCGCGTCACTGACACCGACGATCGTGTTGCCGTCCACAGCCACGCAGGGGCGTTTGTCCGCCCAATAGACGGTTGTAACCCTTGGTTATTCGAAGTCTTAAGGGGTATTGGTATTGCTGGTCGCGGGCTTTGGGCTACGGTGCTGTCTTTTGCGGCGCTGCGAGGTAGCCTGAGCACCGTTGCCCTTCCTTGAGTGCCTGCCGGGCTTGTCCGATGACTCCGTTTTGAGTCGTTTTCTTGGCTGGGGCTTGACCAGCAGGGCTGGATCGACGGGCCTTACAGTGATCTTGTTTCCGACATAGGCTTCGATCTCCGGCAGCGAGAAGGCATATTGCTCGCAGGCGAAGCTGTAGGCCTCACCCGTGGCGCCGGCCCGGGCAGTGCGTCCGATGCGATGAACATAATCTTCAGCATCCTGCGGCAGGTCGAAATTGATGACATGACTGATGCTTTTGATATGCAGGCCCCGCGCCGCCACATCCGTTGCCACGAGTATGGGAAGTTCACCAGCTTGAAAGCGCTTTAACAGCGCCATTCGGGTTTTCTGGGGCACCTCTCCGGAGAGGATGGCCGTCTCAAATCCATTGCCGAGCAGGTATTCCGCGATCCGATTGGTCGCATGCCGGGTATTGGCGAAGACCAGTGTTCGGGTCATATCACCGGATTTGAGGATCCCGAGTAGCAATGGGATCTTTTCCTCGTTGGACGTGTAATAGACGTATTGCTCGACCTTATCTGCCGTCATGAGCTCGGCGGCGATCTTGACCATCTTCGGGTTATTCATGTGTTCGTAGGCGAGCTCGGTGACGCGGCAAGGCATGGTTGCCGAGAACAGCATATTCAGTCGCTTTTGCGGCGGCGGCATTTGGCGCAATAGATAGCGGATATCCTTGATAAAACCGAGATCGAACATACGGTCGGCCTCGTCAAGGACCATGACCTCGATATGCTTAAGGTTGAACAGGTGTTGCTTATAGAAATCGATGACGCGTCCCGGTGTCGCGACCAGAAGATCGACTCCGGCCTCAAGCATATTCTTTTGGGTGTCGTAACCTGTACCGCCAAAGACCACGCCGACCTTAAGATCGGTGAACTGACACAGCGGTAGAGCGTCACTATGGATCTGTACCGCCAGCTCGCGGGTCGGGGCCAGTATCAGGCAACGCGGTTGGTTGGTGCGCGGTGTCGCCAGCAAGCGGTTGATAGCAGATACCAGAAAGGCGGCTGTCTTGCCGGTGCCGGTTTGAGCCTGGCCAAGCATGTCGTGCCCGGCTAGCGTGATCGGGAGGGCCTCGGCCTGGATCGGGGTGCAGTAGGAAAATCCAGCCTGTTCGATTCCTTGGCGTAATGTTTCCGGAAGCTGAAGACTGGCGAACGTGGTTTGGGTCAGATGACTTTTGCTCATAACGATTAAGAATAGCAGATATACGCCGCAGATTGGATAGCAAGCTTTTATCGCGAGTTGCGACAAAGGAGATTTGAATAGCCGGCTTGATTGGTTAATAATGGCGACCTGAGTCCCGGACGTGCCTGGACGTCAAGCCCCACAGAGTTCGAGAACAACGGAGTACCCCAACAGTGAGTGAGCAGATTATTTACGTAACGGATGCCGAATTTGATGACAAGGTCCTGGGTTCAGATACCCCTGTATTGGTGGATTTCTGGGCGGAATGGTGCGGCCCTTGCAAGATGATTGCCCCGATCCTCGAGGACATCGCCAGTGAGTATGAGGGTAAGATTATCGTCGCCAAGCTCAACATTGACGAGAATCAGGCCACGCCGCCCAAGTATGGGATTCGTGGTATCCCGACCCTGATGCTCTTCAAGGGTGGGAACGTCGAGGCGACCAAGGTCGGCGCGGTCTCCAAATCACAGCTTGCCGCCTTCATCGATAGCAACATCTGATAGGAGACGTTGCTCTTCGTTATGATCCGGTGATGGGGTTCGTCCACATCACCGGACTTGATTGCTGACCAATTCTGTCCGGGGTTCCCCAGGCTGAGCCTATTTGGTTACCTTAACAGCCTGTTAATATTGATTTGTAAAAATCTTACCTTCGGGTGCGATCGCGTTGCGGTTGGCGCCCTATTTGGTTTTATGGTGTCTGGCTGGCAAGATGCAGATGAGCACTCAAGTTCATGTGGATTTGATCGCTACATGGTGTTATGCTGTGCGGCACATCGCGAGGGTTGATTATCAAACCCCAGGGGGACAATAAACCCGGCTAAGACTGGTTGTCCCGAATAATTCTTTAAATCCCTTAATCCAATAAGCATTCCAAAACCGCAAGTTTTGCCCAACCGGTCGTGCATTCGCATGCCCTTCTTCTCTACATGCTAATAACAAGATACTGAATCATGAATCTCAATGACTTAAAAGCAAAATCCGCAGCTGAACTCCTGCAACTGAGCGAGCAAATGGGCATCGATGGTTTGGCGCGTTCAAGGCGTCAGGACATCATCTTTGCGATCCTCAAGGCCCAGGCGAAGAAGGGCGAGGAGATCGAGAGCGAGGGCGTACTGGAGATACTCCAGGATGGCTTCGGGTTTCTGCGGTCGGCGGACAGTTCCTATCTTGCCGGACCGGACGACATCTATGTCTCGCCCAGTCAGATCCGGCGATTCAGCCTCAGAACCGGGGATACCGTGGGGGGGCGAATTCGACCACCCAAGGACGGCGAGCGCTATTTCGCCTTGCTGAAGGTCAATCAGATCAATTACGAGCCACCCGAGGCCGCCAAGCACAAGATCCTGTTCGAAAACCTGACCCCCCTGTTTGCCAACAAGCGCCTGCCAATGGAAATCGGCAACGGCAGCACCGAGGACATCACGCCGCGCATCATCGAACTCGTGGCGCCGATCGGCAAGGGCCAGCGCGGTATGATCGTCTCCCCGCCCAAGGCCGGTAAGACCATGATGCTGCAGAACATCGCCCATTCGATCACGCAACAGAGCCCTGAGTGCTATGTCATCGTCCTGCTGATCGACGAGCGTCCCGAGGAGGTGACCGAGATGAAGCGCTCCGTGCGCGGAGAAGTCATCTCCAGTACCTTCGACGAGCCGGCCAGCCGACACGTGCAGGTTGCCGAGATGGTTATCGAAAAGGCCAAGCGCCTCGTTGAGCACAAGCGCGACGTTGTCATCATGCTTGATTCCATTACGCGTCTGGCGCGTGCCTACAACACCGTGATCCCTTCCTCGGGCAAGGTCCTAACCGGTGGTGTGGATGCCAATGCATTGCAGCGGCCGAAGCGCTTCTTCGGCGCGGCTCGCAATGTCGAGGAGGGTGGCAGTCTGACCATCATTGCGACGGCCCTGGTCGAGACCGGATCGAGGATGGATGACGTTATCTATGAAGAGTTCAAGGGCACAGGCAACAACGAGATCCATCTTGATCGCCGAATTGCCGAAAAGCGCATCTATCCGGCCATTAACCTAAACCGGTCCGGTACACGCCGTGAAGAGTTGCTGACCAAGCCGGATGAGCTGCAGAAGATGTGGATCCTGCGCAAGTTGTTGCATCCGATGGATGAGCTGGCGGCTATGGAGTTCCTGCTCGACAAGATCAAGGCTACCAAGACCAATGCGGAATTCTTCGCGTCCATGAAGCGCTGACGACTCCTGTCAGCGGCCGGCAACGAGGCCTTCGATTCATCCTTCTTTTGGGGTGGGTCGAAGGCCTCGTTACGTTTTGAGGCAGGTTCTAACTAACCGTCGAAAAGGGCTAACCACCCAAAAGGGCCAAGTCCTGCTTGATCGAGCCCTGGCGCTGAATCCTGTATGTCCCTGTGCGGTCGGGGGCCCCCAGCATGCGCAGCGTTTGCATCAATACGGCGTCGCGATTGTTCCGTGCGCTGAGCTCCGCGATCAGCATATAGCGATCGTTGTTCGCAAATGTCACGGTCGCGTTCAATTTCAGTGGGCCGCCGGTATCCGTTGTCTTGATCAGTAGGGCGCCTTTGGTATCGTGCTCAATCCTGACTTTGAATTCCCCGAGTGCGAGCTGACCCAGTGCCTGCACAGTTAAATCCCGGATCAAAAGGTCGCCTGTATCGACTTGAAACTCACCACTATCGGTGATGTCGACCCGAGTCAGATCGCCCGTCAGGCGTCCTGCGATGGGGGTTGGAAAACGGTTGGCATCCAACAATGTGGCGAGAGGCAGATCAATATGCGGTGTCTCGATCGAGAGCCCCTGTCCGGTCAAAGGGCGAATCAGCGTGCCGGTGGCGCGTCCCCCGGACAAAGGCGCGTCGAGGGCCACTTCCAAACTGCCGAGAAGTAGGGCAAGTGGGTGGAGTCTCCAATGCAGGTCGTTGACTGCATAATCGAATAGCTGCGCTTGGCTTGCCGTACCCGACCAGACCGTACCATTGACGCCATATAGCTGCACCGGGATGTTTGATCCGAGCGTGGGTCTGATCCATCCATAGGCGCGATTCGCCGGAAAGGTTACGACCAGGGCGACCACGTAGATCAGAATCCCGAAAACAAGAAAATGCCATTTGTGTGCCCTCATTGCGCAGTCGGATCAGATAGCGTGAGGTGGGCATCGACAAGGCCCTGTAGATCACTGCGGTCTACGGCGATACTCTCGATGGCGATCGCCGATGACCTCAGGAGACCTTCAAGCCAGGCAATCATGTCGTCGAAGGCGACGGACTCCATACGGATTCGGACCTTGCCCTGGCCGGCCGGCTCGACGCGTTTGATGGTGTCTCCGAGTCCGGCCTTGCGCGCGGTCTGGTCCACCAAGGAGAGGATGGACTGGCGGGCGCCACTTTGCCCCTGGCCGGTTGTCTGAGCCTTGATCCGGGCGAGCTCCTGAGCGGATTGCCGCATCCATTTAACCGTCTTCAGATTCTGTTCGAGTTTATTCTCCTGCGCTACAAGGTTGACCTGCAACGGGCGCCAGACCAAACCATAGATCAGTCCGGCGAGCAGGACGACGCTCGCTACAATGATCAAAGTACGTTCCGATTGGCTCAGGTTGTCAAAGGCTCGGCGCATGTTCTAGCTCTTAGGTTTCAGCAGTAGATTTGCCGTGACGTGCCCGTTGTTGGAGCTAGCGGTTACGATCTCGACGTTAATGTCCTCTAGCACCGACAACTTGTTCTTGAGTTGTTCGACGCTGCCCAGGTTGGGCAGGTCGAGGCGCAGCGAGAAGGTTTCGTTTTTATAGGTGAGTCGTTGCAGAACAAGGCCGGATGTAGCCGTGAGAACGGGGCCTGTCCGGTCCAAGGTGTCCATGATCCAAGTCGCCGATGTATGCCCCGAGCCTTCGCGCAGGGCGTTTAGATGGCGCTGCATTTGTACGCGGGGGTTGACGATGCGCTTCTCGTTGGGGAATGCATCTCGATATATCGTGCGGATTTCCTGATGAAGCTGGTCATTACGGGTGCCGAGTTCCAGTACGCGGGATACGCCGTTGGCCAACAAGGCCGTCACGAGCAGTCCGGCGAGTATGGCGGCCGGCCGCCACTTGAGCCAAACTTGATTGAGCTTCGTACTGCGCCCGTAGGGGCCTTGCAGGAGATCGATCTGTCCCTTTTTCGTTATTGACTCGGTCATGACCTCAAGTAGATGGGCATCATGATGCTGCCATTCACTCGCAATACCGCCGATCGTCTGATCGTTGGATGTCAACTGGGTCGGTTCGGAATCGGAAAAAGTATGTAGTCGAATGAGTTCAGGTCGCTCGGTCTCCGAAAGCTGGCTCAGCAAGGGTTCGAGGTGCTCCGGGGTGCATGCGAAGCCTGATGTCGGGCTGCTCCGGACGAACATCAATCCGTGGTGTTCGACCACGGTCCAACCACTGTCGTCGAATGGTAGGTAGAGGATGCCCGGACTGATCGATTGCGCTTCGATGCCGGCCTCGCTGAGCCGTTGCCGCCAAAATTGCATGCGATCGTGGCTGATGGCGGCGGCATGCACGAGGCCGTCCGGGTCTCGGGGCCCAAGCGCGAAATGGATGGCCTCGACCTCCTCAATGAACTGATCTTCGATCAGATAGGGCAGCGCGGCGGCGATTTGCTGGCGTTGGCGGCCGGGGACCCGAGCGGCCGTCAGGACGATATCCGGTCCCGAGATCAGAACCCTGACTTCACGGCCATGACCGAGGTCACCGAGATCATCGAGCGTACCTTGGCCGAAATCGGCGCAACTGACCGTTTGATCCCCGCTGCAGGTAAGCCACTCGATGGACTCTTCGGGACCCGAGACGATATGAATCAACAGCGTTGGGCGCATGGCTCAGTAGCCCCCCTGAGAACGCAATATGGTCTCGGTCTGGCCCTTATCATTCCGGCTCAGGATAATGGTGGCTTGGACTCGGCTGTGGCCGTATTCCGTATTTGCTCTGACCATGAAATAGTGACTCGTTACGCTGATATCCGTGAAGTTTTGTCCAAGACCCTTGATGACCGGCAGATTCGTAAACTCGGAAGCGCTGTCGAAGTGCTTGTCGGTCCTGTCATCCCGAATTTGTTCCGCGTCGGCCTGTGTCAGGCCATCGGCCAGCATCATCAGCACGGCCGGCGGCGCGGTATTGACATTGATTGAGGTCCGCACAGGGACGCATTGTACATAGGGCTCGAGTTTCTCGAACGCGGCTTGGTCGATTCCTTTTATCAGCAATAGCTCCGACGGGCTGACCAATGGGGCGTTGGCCGTGCGATACCCTGGACTCAGTATCAAGTAGTCCACGTCTTCGGCACCGTCGGGGAGCAACGGCGAGGTATCACTGTCGAGCCAGTCTACCACGGCATCGGCAACGGCTTCATCGATTTCGAGATTTTTCAAGAGTCGTTTAAAGCGTTTGAGGTCGGGTTCGCTGACCGCGTTGTTTTTGATCAGATTGTTGAGGTTGAAGCGGCTCTGCAGATCCTCGATGCCGCCCGATAGGACCGCGCCCTCGACGGCGATCGGCGGCAGAGTGACGGCCCAGTCTTCATCAAGGCTGTCGATGTTGCCCTCCTGGGCGTCTCGGCGCAAAATCTGGCTTGCCCAGGACTCGACCCCGAGGGCGAACAGATAACCCTGGTCGGCGCCGAACAGATTTTCGCTGCGTCTAAAGTCGATCTGCTGTCGCGAGGCCATGTTGACAGCCGCGGTCGCGGCGATGGCAGTCACGAGCATGGCCGTGATCAGGGCGATACCGCGTTGCTCGCGTCGGGGTTTCGGCGCACTAATTACCGGCATATTAGTTGCTACCATTGTTGGTCGGCGTCGGAACGCTGCCGGAAGGGACACGGAAGAGCCACACGATGTTGCCAAAGTCCTTCAAGGTAAGCGTCACCTCAACGGCCGCGGGTAGGACCAGTCGGGAGGCATCCTCATTGTCGAGTGGCCAGTGGGTTTGCCATCCTTGCTCTAAGTCGAAGTAACGAAAGCCGAGTTCATCGATATCATTCAGGACCTCCGATCCGGTCGGTTCCGTATCCTGGGCACGATCGAGGACACCCCAACTCGACCGGAGCAGGTTGTCCTCTGTAAGCTGATAGCCGACCCGTTGAATCCGGCTTCGCGGCAAGTGCGCGGGGTTTCTCCAGCCGATTCGGGACATTTCGATTGTGCTGGAATCGCCGATGAGCGCCGGCTGTCTGTCGCCGAACTGGTCACGTATGGAACGGGCCACAATTTGTTCGACATCTCTACCCACGAGCCGATAGGCGGTTTGCAGGCGCGCAAGCCGCTTGGCCTGGGCCTGACCCACCTGGTCCGTGGTCAGGACTACATCCAGCCCGCGGTAGGCCATAACCGCGAGAATCGCGAAGATTGCCAGCGCCACCAGCAGCTCGATCAGCGTGAATCCCCATTCACCAGCTGCGCTCGGCGTCCGTCTTGGGGCACGCATACGTTTGCCTACAACGGTTGCTACCATGGTCAGGGGTTCACCATCGGTTGTCCAAGATAGGAGATCAAATGCTCCAGTACGTCATCATTGCGAGGCGTGTCTTTTAGGACGTCGATGTCCAGTCGTCGCACGGCATCGTCGTCGGTGTCCGTGACGCGGGTCTCCCAGCGCCAACTACCGTGGGCCATCTCGACGACTCCGGATGCCTGACCAGTCGCGGGCCACGCGGGTTGGAGCTGGAGTTCGGCGATTCGATTCATTGCCACCCAGTGGGCGATAGTGTGCTCGCGCAGGCGTATCAGGTTCTTAATGTTCTGACTGGACTCGGTCACGATCGCGGCCAGGGCGATGGCCAGTACGGCGAGCGCGACCATGATTTCGAGCAGCGTGAATCCGTTGCAGCGGGCGCGGGCCAGCGGGGGCCAGTGGCCTATCATTTGGCCTTTTTCTCCACGGAGTGGCGACCGGAAATGTCACCGTGGATCAGGAACTCAACGGGGACCTCCGGGTGTGCCACACTGATCGTAAACTGGGAGAGCTCTCCACTGGACAGGATGAAAATCCGCGGCGCTTGGTCGTCTTCGCCATCCGAGTCTTGTCCTTCATCGCGTGTCAGGAGAGGGATGCCTTCCATGACGAGCTCAAGCTGCATCGGCTCCTCCAATGACCTGGGCCTGAAGTTCGAGTCGGGCATGGGCGTCCACGATGCCTCGTCCTGGATCAGGAAACGATAGCCATCGGATTTGACCTCCAGCGCCAGCTCACGGTCGCGGATGATGGCCTCCTGCTGGGCCAGGCCGATCAGAGCGTCGATACGCTCAGCCTCGGTCTGCAGAGCCTTTTCTTTATCGGCAGGGATGCTGATCACGGCCACGCTCAAAATGATTCCGACGATAAAGACCACCACGAGAACCTCAAGGAGCGTGAAACCCTTCTGTACCCGGCGCCATGGTGTGACCAGCCGGCCGTGAGGCAGCGTCCAGTAGGCGGTCATGATGGGCTACGGCCGCCGTGTTTAGTTGAGGTCCCAGTTGCCGATATCGGCGTCTTCATCCTGGCCGCCTTCCTGGCCGTCACGACCCAGGGTATAGACATCGACCTCGGATTGCACACCCGGATACAGGTAGAGGTATTCCCGGTCCCAAGGGTCCATCGGCAGGCGCGGCAGGTATTTGCCGACGAGCTTGGCTAGACCCTCGTCGGTCGTCGGGTAGTTGTGGTTATCGAGACGGTACATATTCAGGGCGGCCTCGACCGCACGGATATCGGACTTGGCCTTGGTGATGCGGGCCAAGCCGGGTTTGTCCATGATATTCGGGACGATGATGGCGGCGAGGATACCGAGGATCACGACGACGACCAGGACTTCGATCAGCGTGAAGCCGCGTTGTTTTCGGGATCTTGAAGTGGCGCGTGTTTGCACAAATGACATGGCGATTTCTCTCTGAAAGATTGCGTTAGACGAGGAGCTGATTGAGGTTGAAGATAGGCATCAGGATAGCGAGCACGATCAGCAGGACCATGCCACCCATTCCCAGGATCATAAGCGGGCCGAACAGGCCGGTCATGGTCTTGATCAAGGCATCGAGTTCGCGTTCCTGGCTGTTGGCCGCGCGCTCAAGCATGAGATCGAGTTTTCCACTGGCCTCGCCGCTCGCAATGAGCTGCACGGTCAGCGGCGGAAAATAACCGCTACGCTCGAGCGAGACGTGGAGCGAGGCCCCTTCCCGAACCTGGCGGGCAGCCATATCGACAGCGTTGCGCATCGGCAGATTAGTCACGACCTGAGCCGCGATGTGCAAGGCGTCGAGGACCGGGACGCCACTGGCCGACAGGATGCTGAGCGTGCGTGCGAAGCGGGCTGCGTTCATGCCCTTGACGAGACCGGAGATCAAGGGCATGGCGAGCCAGAAACGATGTACGGCCTGTTTGATCCGAGGCCGGCGCAGGAGAATTCGAGCGACCAAAACGATGGACACTGTTAAAGCCAGTACAAATAGGCCTTGTGCGCGAATGAAGTCGCTAGCCGCGATCATGGCCTGTGTCAAGGCGGGAAGTTCCTGACCCATGTCCGAGAACACGGATACGACCTGAGGCACGACATAGGCCAGTAACAGAGCTACAACCAGTATGGCAACGACCAGAACGAGGATAGGGTAGATCAGGGATAGCACGACTCGTTGTCGAGTAGCCTGGTGCTCCTCCGTATAGTCCGCGAGGCGGTCCAGCACACCCTCGAGATGTCCCGATTGCTCACCAGCGGAGACCGTGGCGCGGTAGAGATCTGAAAAGACGCGGGGAAAGTCGTTGAGCGCCGTAGCAAAGGACTGACCCTCCATGATTCGCGAGCGGATAGCGACGATCATGCCTTTAAGTCGGGGTCTTTCACATTGTTCCGCGACTGTACGGAGCGATTCTTCGAGCGGCAGACCCGAGCCCACAAGCGTGGCGAGTTGGCGCGTCACGAGGGCAAGGTCAGCGGTGTTGGCTGGCCGTCTACCCAGACCTGTCCGGGGGCCGGCGGCCTTTTCCTGTTCGGCGATTTCGATTAACGAGGTTGCGGCAAGCCCCTGATCGCGCAACTTCTGGCGGATCTGACGCGGTGTATCGCCTTCAATAACTCCCTTACGTTGGCGCCCACGTTGATCGAGGGCGATGTAGGAATAAGCTCCCATGATCAGGCACCATGGATGACGCGCAGCAGTTCATCGACCGAGGTTTCGCCGCTCAGGACGCGGCGCATACCATCATCGTAAATCCCGGGGCCGCGACGACGCGCGGCGGCCTCTAGCGTCTGTTCTGAGCTGCCGTCGTGGATCATCGTACGCATCTGGTCGTTGATCGTCACGACCTCGAAGATCGCGGTCCGGCCGATGTAACCCATCCCCTTGCAATGCGGACAGCCGACCGAGTGATAGATGGCTCGGCCTTCCTCGAACGGGATGTTGAGTTTCTCGCAATCCTCACGATTGGGTTCATAGGCCGTCTTGCATTCGGGGCAGAGCAGCCGGAGCAGGCGCTGGGCGATGATGCCGACGATGCTAGATGACAGCAGGAAGGCCTCTACACCCATGTCTCGCATGCGCACGATGGCGCCGGTGGCGCTGTTGGTGTGAAGTGTCGACAGCACGAGGTGACCCGTCAGACTGGCCTGGACCGCGATCTCTGCGGTCTCGAGGTCACGGATCTCACCGACCATGACGACGTCCGGGTCCTGACGCAGGATGGCCCGAAGGCCTCGCGCAAAGCTCATGTCGACCTTGGTCTGAACCTGGGTCTGACTGATACCGTCCAGATAGTATTCGATCGGGTCCTCAACCGTCATGATATTGCTGATGTGGTTATTGAGTCGGCTCAACATGGCGTAGAGGCTGGTCGTCTTACCGGAACCGGTTGGGCCTGTGACCAGGATGATGCCGTGTGG
This sequence comes from uncultured Gammaproteobacteria bacterium, assembly GCA_964487925.1. Taxonomy (GTDB): domain Bacteria; phylum Pseudomonadota; class Gammaproteobacteria; order SZUA-140; family SZUA-140; genus RI-283. Next base: position 17,602 of record CAZASZ010000003.1, on the reverse strand, counting down.
CCGTTGAATAACTTCGTTGATAGACCGTAGGTCATGGGGCGCCATCCCAAGTCGTTCGAGATCGATACGCCCCGCCTGTTTGTCGAGTAGACGCATGACGACGCGCTCACCATGACCGGCCGGCATGGTCGAGACGCGGACGTCGACGGCTCGGCCGGCGATGCGTAGCGAGATTCGGCCGTCTTGAGGCAGGCGTTTTTCGGCGATATCGAGCTTTGCCATGACCTTGATTCGAGAGACAAGGATAGGCGCCAGCACGCGGGCCGGTTCGAGGATCTCTCTGAGGACGCCATCGACCCGGAAACGGACGAGCAGTCTGGACTCGAAGGGCTCGACGTGGATATCGGAGGCATTTTCCTTGACGGCCTCGGTGAATAGCGCATTGATGAGCCGGATGACCGGCGCGTCGTCATCGCTTTCGAGCAGATCCTGTGGTTCGGGCAATGCCTGGGCAATGCTGTTGAGGTCCATGTCTTCACCGACCTCACCCATAATGGCCATGCTTTGACTGCTATTGTCCTCGTAGGCCGAACGCAAGGTCTTATCGAATTCGTCCGCAGAGATGCAGCGAAGTTTGAAGCCGGTCGGGATATTTCGGCCGAGTTCCGCCAGGGCGAGCGGTGAAAACCCGTGACGCATCAGCACCGTCGGCGGACCTTCGTGCGATGGTGTTACGAGCACACCGTGACGTTTGGCGAACGCGAAGGGAATGGTCAGTGTTGTCGCCGCTTCGTTCATCGGTATCGACTGATCGGTCGCGAGGTCGGAGATGGACATGGGTTGCTGTCCGCCGGTCACCGCTACGGTGATTCCTCGATCGGCGGGGGCGGCGGCAGATAGTCGTCCAACGGCTGGATGACGGGCGCCTCTTCCTTGGGCAGCATGGTGTCGTCGCGATCTTTAATGGACTGTTGGAGGTCCTGGATATAGCGGTATTTGCCATCGCTGATACGAGTCGCGAGCGCGCTGTCGCGAATAATCGTGGGGCGTAGGAATACCATGAGGTTGGTCTTTTCCTTGGTTGTCGACTTGCTCGTAAACAGCCAGCCCAGTACTGGGATGTCACCGAGCAACGGAACCTTTTGTGTGGTGTCTTTGAGGTCGTCTTTGATCAATCCACCGAGTACGATCATCTGGCCGTCCTCGACCAGGATCGAGGTCTTGATAGAACGCTTGTTAGTCACGAGATCGACGGCGTTCAACGAACTCGCGCTCAGGCTGTCGATGGACTGATCGATCGCCAGGTTGATGGCGTTACCCTCGTTGATCTGGGGCGTGACCTTGAGCGTCAGGCCGACATTCTTGCGGTTGATGGTTTGAAATGGGTTGGTCGGCGAGGTCGAGCTGCCGGTAGACGTAAACGATCCGGTGACGAACGGGACCTCTTGGCCGACGACGATTTCAGCTTCCTCATTATCGAGCGTGATGATCGAGGGTGTGGACAGGATATTGGTAGAGGCATCGCCCTTGAGTGCATGAAGGATGGCCGCAAAATTGATATTGCCCGAGTTGAACCGTCCGATGCCCATGGTCAGCCCAATGGGCAGAGTGGGCAGGTTTTTCGTGGCGACTGCGGAAGCTACCCCGGCGATGTTGCCGAAGTTGCTGACCCCAACCGGCCCGTTGCCGCCCGGTGTGCTGTCCACGACCCACTCGATGCCCAGCTCGTTGTTGGCGTTGGCTTGGACCTCCGCGATAACCGATTCGACGAGGACTTGAGCCCGACGGATATCCAGCTGACGAACGACGGACTGCAGCGAGCTCAGTGTGCTGGGTGGGGCCGTGATGATCAGCGCATTGGTGCTTTCATCAGCCTGGATGCTGACCGGGTCATTGGCCTTTGCCACCGCGCCGCCCTTGGCTTTGGCCTGTTGTTCAAGACTCGTGTTGATACCGGTCAGGATCGGTACGAGATCCTTTGCACGCGCATAGTGTAGATAGATGACTTGTGTATTGCCCTCGTTGACGAGTGGCGTATCGAGATGCGAAATCAGGGTGCGCAACCGCAAACGCCCCGACTTGCTACCGCCCAACAGGATGCTGTTGGTGCGTTCATCGGCAATGATGACCGACGTGGACTCACTCACATTGGCCTGCCTGCCGGCGCCCTTGTTGCTTTGGGTCAGCGTGGTCAGTGTGCGTGCGATATCGGTGGCAGAGGCATGCTCGAGCGGGATGATCTCTATCTCTTCATTGTTTGGCAGGTCGATGCGTTCGATGATCTCTACGATGCGCTGAATATTGGCGGCGCGGTCGGAAATGATCAGGGTATTGCCCGGTACATAGGCCGCTAGGTGACCTTGTTGCGGGACCAGCGGTCTCAAGATCGGGACCAACTGTGCTGCAGAGACATTGTGCAGCTCGATGATGCGGGTCACGACGGCATCATTGTCCTCGCGGCGGGTATCATCAAGGACCGGCAGGGCGTTCTGCTTGGCATTTGCGTCGGGAAGAATCTTGATAACATTGCCACTCTCGACCGCAGAGAAGCCGTGGACGCTCAGCAGGGACAGAAAGACCTGATAGACCGCCTCTTTGTCCATGGGTCGCGACGAGATGATCGTGACTTTGCCCTTGACTCGCGGGTCTACGATGAAGTTCTTGCCCGTGATGTCCGCGACAGTCGTGATGACGGCCCCGATGTCGGCGTCCTTGAGGTTCAGCGTGATGGGTTCAGCCAACGCGGCCGTATTCAATGCTGTTAGGCACCAGATCAGAAGCAGTGTCCCAATACGGGACCTGACCATTGCTCGCGCGCTGGGCGCCGAATGGATGGTCTGTTCTGTAGGTGTTTCGATAGGCATTGGCGGTGTCGTTTATCCGTTGGTGTTTGTGTCTTGAGCCGAACAGTCGCGATTCCGGCGAGGAGACAACGCTATCCTGCTAATATTACAGTTTTATGATGACGGGTGTATCGCAGCCCCGTAAGATTCAGCCGCTCCACCAAAATTGCGTCCAAAATCGCGCGTAGTATAACCGTTGGTCGCGTCTCTGCACACAGCAGTTCATGTCGTGTAACGGCACGGATGGGATGGTTATAAGTACTGGGGCCGTTTCCAATGGTGTGATAGAAGTTGTTTGCGGGGCTTGAGCCTTTCCTTATGACCAGCGATGATACGCCCCATGCACAACTCTGAGACATGGGAATCCCTTGCTGGTTCCCTAAGCGATTCCATGGCCGCGATGGGCATGGCGCCCGATGCCGCGTTGGCGCGACAGGTGACCGAGTATCTGCACCTGCTGGAAAAATGGAATGGGGTTTATAATCTGACGGCAATGAGCGGTCCGGGCGAGATGATGCGTGGTCATGCCCTTGATTGCATAGCCATCGAACCCCATGTACGCGGGCCGTGTATCCTGGATGTTGGGACGGGGGCAGGGCTTCCGGGTATCCTACTTGCGATGATGCATCCCGAGTGGGAGATTGTCATGCTGGATAGCAACCGTAAAAAGCTGGCCTTCGTTACCCAGGCGATCGCAGAGCTCGGGCTTGGAAATGCCCGTACCGAACATGCCCGTATCGAGGATTATCGTCCGATGGAAACCTTCGATTGCGTCGTTGCCCGTGCCTTTAGCGCCGCTGACCGGATACTGAGTCTCGTCAGCCACCTAGTGTCGGAGCGGGGTAGGATCGTCATGATGAAGGGGCGTCTGTCGGGGGATGAGTTGGATGTCTTGCCGGTCAAGGGGCGCACGATCGAGATTGTTCCACTGTCCGTCCCGGGACTGGGGGCGGAGCGCCACCTTTTGATAAGCACGCCTGAGTGCGCGGAATAGAGAGAACACATGGCTGAGATCATCGCAATCACGAACCAGAAGGGCGGCGTCGGCAAGACGACGACCTGCGTCAACCTTGCGGCTTCGCTCGCAGCCATGAAACGGCGGGTTCTGCTCGTCGACATGGATCCACAAGGCAACGCGACCATGGGATGCGGCGTCAACAAACGGCATTTGGATGCCGGCAGCTGCGAGGTGCTGCTCGGAGAGGCCAATCTTGCCGAGGCCCTGGTCCATGTCGAAGGTGGCTTTGACCTGTTACCTGCCAATGGGGACCTCACAGCCGCCGAGGTGCAACTCATGCGGCGCGGCGAAGGTCAGCGGGCTCTGGGCCATATCCTTGCCGAAGTGGCGTCACAGTACGAATTTATCTTCATCGACTGTCCACCGTCGTTGAATATGCTGACGATCAATGCCTTGACTGCGGCGGACGGCGTCATCATCCCGATGCAGTGCGAGTACTATGCATTGGAGGGTTTGTCGGCGTTGCTCGAAACGATCGAACAGATAAGGGGCTCCGTCAATCCTGAGCTGAGGATCGAAGGCTTGCTCAGAACCATGTACGATGGCCGCAATCGTTTGGCCAACGAGGTTGCCGGACAGTTGTTGTCGCATTTCGACAAACAGGTGTTCAATACAGTAGTCCCGCGCAATGTTCGGCTGGCCGAGGCGCCCAGCCATGGGCTGCCCGTATTGCATTATGATAAATCCTCGCTGGGCGCGCAGGCCTATCTCGCGTTGGCTGGTGAGATGTTGCGTCGTCGCCGCGAGATCGAGCCGGCGGTTGTGAATTTAGGTGTCGCTGATTAATTCGAGAGAAATCGAGATCGGTCAGAGATTCCCCAACACTATGAAGGCAGGATGAAAGCATGGCGGTAAAAAAGAGGGGTTTGGGACGTGGTCTGGATGCCCTGTTGGCAGCGAGTGGCGACCAGGGGCAAGGGTCCGGCTCCGCACAGCGTGGTCCCGCCGACCGCCTGACGACGCTTCCGGTCGATTTGATGCAGCGTGGCCGTTATCAGCCGCGCGACGAGATCGAGCCGTCGGCCCTTGAGGACCTGGCCGCTTCGATTCGCGCTCAGGGCGTCGTGCAGCCGATCGTGGTGCGTGCGCTCGACGATCAGCGCTATGAGATCATCGCTGGCGAACGGCGTTGGCGGGCGGCTCAAATGGCAGGGCTGCATGAGGTTCCTGTCGTAATACGTGACGTGACCGATCAGGTCGCGTTGGCCATGGCGCTGATTGAGAACATCCAACGCGAGAACCTCAATCCCATGGAGGAGTCGCGGGCTCTGCGCCGGCTCATAGATGAATTCGGTCTGACCCATCAGCAGACCGCCGAGGCCGTCGGCCGGTCGCGCGCAGCAGTGACCAATCTACTCAGGCTTGGTGAACTGCACGCCGATGTCCGCGAAATGCTTTCCCATCGTCAACTGGAGATGGGCCACGCCCGCGCGCTGCTTGCACTTGACCTCGATGCACAGCCCGCGATCGCGCGCAAGATCGTCAGTCGCGGTTTTTCGGTGCGTGAGGCCGAGCAGCTCGTGCGCAGGGAAAAGGCGGCGGCAGAGCAGATCGGCCTCGGTGGCTCGCCCAAGGTTCACAAGGAGACGGATACCGATATCTTGCAACTCCAAGACGACCTTACTCAGCGCTTGGGGGCGGGTGTTCGCTTTCAGCATCAGGCGTCTGGAAAGGGCCGCCTGATTATTGAGTATAACGATCTCGATCAGCTCGAGGGCATCCTCGGGCGGATTCAATAACCGCGGAATGGACCTGTTTCCTGCGGTTATTCCGACAGGGTGCCACCTTGACTAAATTGCGTGCAGAGGGCTTGGTCCTTGTCGGCGTCGGCTCCATGCTGACCTCAATGGTGATCTCCGGCTTCTTGCTCGGATATTTGACCGATGAATGGCTGGATACGCGCCCGTTCTTTATGCTAATATTCGGCTGCCTCGGAATGATAGGCGGTTTTTTGAAGGTGTACCGGTTGTTGAGCAGAGCTAGTTAACGTGGGAGTTGCGGCTCGCAGCGTCACGTCACAAAGGCAACGGCTGTTGTTTATTCAGCTTAGCGTTGGCCTGGTGTGCGCTGGTTTTTTCTTCTTCTATTCCGGGCAGTGGCAGGCTTGGTCTGCACTTTATGGATCCGGGATCTGCATCGTTTCAGCGTATTTGCTTGGCGGCGGGGTTGCCCGCATGGCGGATAACACTGCGTCAGGCGCTTGGTACCTGTACGGCGGCGCTGTGGCGCGTTTCGTGCTGGTGCTAGTTGGGTTGGCCGTGGGGATGGGGATTCTTAGGCTGGACCCGCTGGCGGTACTCGTGGGATTCGTGATTGCGCAACTTGCATTCCCGTTTCTGGCCAGGGGCGGGCAACGAGGGCGCGCTGCCTGATGAGATATTGGTGAGCTGGTGGTTTCCGAGGCTATACGAATTCAGTAGCTGTTGGGTTGCCCAAGTGTTTTGGGGCGTTGAGTCCTCATGTAAGAATTAACTGATAAAGTTCTTCGTTCTCAGACTTGACGTGGGCAGGCCACTTGAGAACATAATAAATGCACAACAAGCACGCTCGGATAATGACTCGAAAAGGCGGCGTGCGATAAAGGTTTTTCTAGCACTTCAATTTTGGGGGTTCAATACCTTGAGCGCGTCAGAGACTTCATCTGGTGGGGGTACAGTCGAGTACATCCAACACCATTTGACCAACCTATGTGGTGGTCAGTGTGATCCGGAGACCCATGTCGGCACAGGCTTCTGGGCCTTGCACATGGATACCGTGTTTTTTAGCGTCGTACTTGCGGTATTGATTGTTACCGTCAGCATGCGTCTAGGCAAACGCCTGACTCCAGGCGTCCCTGGCGGCTTTCAGAATTTCGTCGAATCGATCGTCGAGTTCGTCAGTGGTCAGGTCAAGGATACCTTCCCCGGCCATAATCCCTTGATTGCGCCGCTCGCACTGACGATCTTTGTATGGGTCTGGCTCATGAACTTTATGGATCTGATCCCGGTCGATCTGCTTCCTCAGATCGCCCACTGGTTCGGCATTGAACATCTCAAGGTTGTGCCCACGACTGATCTCAGCACGACCTTTGCAATGTCGCTGACAGTCTTCGCCCTGATTGTCTACTACAACATCAAGATCAAGGGCATAGGGGGATATCTCAAGGTATTCCTGTTCCATCCCTTCGGGAAGTTTCTGGTCCCGGTCAATATTGTCATGACCCTGATTGAGGAGCTGGCCAAGCCCCTGAGTCTCGGCCTCCGACTTTTCGGTAACCTGTTTGCCGGCGAGCTGGTCTTCCTGCTCATCGCCCTGATCGGCGGTACGCTTTCGGTTGGTCTCGGTGCGCTGTTCTGGCTGCCCATGCAGGTTGCTTTGGACCTCGGTTGGTTGATCTTCCATCTACTGATCATCACCCTGCAGGCCTTTATCTTCATGGTGTTGACTATCGTCTATCTGGGAATGGCCCACGTAGAGGAACACTAGACATTGTAAAGAACGCTGGGGCGCTAAAACGATTCCGCGCTAATTTGTTGTTTGATTTGAGATTTATACTTTAGTCACTTTAAGAACTTTGAACTTTAGTTGAATAGGAGAGCACTACAATGACACCCGAAATGATCGCACAAATCTATGCTTACACCGCTGTTGGCGTTGGCGTTATCCTTGCCGCTGCCGGCCTCGGTTCCGCCATTGGCTGGGGCCTGATCTGTGCCAAGACTCTCGAAGGTATTGCACGTCAGCCTGAGATGCGTCCTGCTCTGATGACCAATATGTTCATCTTTGCCGGTCTGATGGAGTCCTTCCCGTTTATCATTCTAGCTTTCGCGATGTGGTTCCTGTTTGCCAACCCCTTCGTCGGTGCACTGCAGAGCGCCTTGGGAGCCGCTTAATCCGGGTTCCCGCGACCTGATCGCATCCAGTTATATGAGGGGTAGAGTAAGATGAATATTACCGTGACGCTGATCGCGCAAATGGCGGCCTTCGTCCTGCTGATCTGGTTTGTCAATAAAGTTCTTTGGGGGCCGCTGAACGCACTGCTTGCGGACCGCCAGAAACGTATTGCCGATGGCCTGGCTGCAGCTGACAAGGGTAAGCATGACCTTGAACTTTCTGAAAAGAAGGCTAAGGAGTTTTTGCATGAGGCCAAAGGCAAGGCGGCAGAGATCATTGCGCAGTCCGAAAAACGCGCCAGTGAAATCGTCGATGAGGCCAAAGCGAATGCCCAGGTCGAGGGCGAGCGACTGTTGACTGCAGCCCGTGCCGAGGTGACGCAGGAGTTCAATCGCGCCAAAGAGGATCTGCGAGCCCAAGTGGCGGATATCGCGATCTCCGGCGCCGAGAAGATCTTGGGTCGCGAGGTCGATCGCCAAGCCCACGATCAGGTCCTCAAGGATCTGGTTTCGCAGATCTGAACAAGAGGCATAAGAAATGGCAGAGTTGAATACGATCGCCAGGCCCTATGCTCAGGCCATCTTTTCACTGGCGGAGAGTAAGAAGGAGCTGGCGAAGTGGTCTGACGCGCTCGCTGTGCTTGCCGTGATTGCAAGTGACGACGGCGTTAAGGCGCTGGCAGGGGACCCAGGTACCGATAAGGGTAAGCTCAAGGACATGATCAGCAATATCTGCGGCGAACTTGCAGATGACGAGGCCAAGTCCTTGCTCGCTCTCTTGATCGAAAATGGCCGCGTCTCCGTGTTGCCGGAAATCGCTCAGCTCTACGAGATCTACCGCGCCGAGTCCGAAAAGACCATCCAGGTTGATGTCGTCTCCGCTTTTGCTCTGAATGCCAAGCAGAAGGAAGGCATTGCCGCGGCCATGAAGAAACGTTTGGGCAGAGAGGTCAAGCTCGTCGCATCGACCGACAAGACATTGGTTGGCGGCGCCGTCATTCGCGCCGGTGATTTGGTTATTGATGGAAGCGTGGTCAAGCAGATGCAAAGGCTTGGCAGTACGTTGTCCCGCTAGATTTAACATTTGAGGGGAAGTGCAATGCAGTTGAACGCAGCAGAAATCAGCGACCTGATCCGCCAACGGATCGAAGGGTTCGAGAAGGTCAGCGAGGCGCGTACGGAAGGCACGGTTGTCAGTGTGACCGACGGTATCGTGCGTATCCACGGCCTGGCCGACGTCATGCAGGGCGAGATGCTCGAGTTTCCTGGCGACACCTATGGCATGGCCCTGAACCTGGAACGTGATTCCGTGGGCGCCGTGGTTCTGGGTCCTTACGAGAAGATCTCCGAGGGCGACACAGTTCGCTGTACGGGACGTATCCTTGAGGTCCCGATTGGCCCCGAGTTGCTGGGCCGTGTCGTCGACTCACTCGGCAACGCCATCGACGGCAAGGGGCCGAACGAGGCCAAACTGAGCTCTCCTATCGAGAGAATCGCGCCGGGCGTTATCGAAAGGCAGTCGGTTGACCAGCCGGTCCAGACCGGTATCAAGGCCATCGACGCCATGGTGCCTATCGGTCGTGGCCAGCGTGAGCTTATCATCGGTGACCGCCAGACAGGTAAGACGGCCGTCGCCATTGATGCCATCATCAATCAGAAGGGTACCGGCGTTAAGTGTATCTACGTCGCCGTCGGCCAGAAGGCCTCTTCCATCGCTGCCGTCGTGCGCAAGCTCGAAGAACACGGTGCGATGGATCACACCATCATCGTCGCCGCCAGTGCCTCGATGCCGGCCTCCATGCAGTTTATCGCTCCCTACGCGGGCTGCACCATGGGCGAGTACTTCCGCGATCGCGGTGAAGACGCCCTGATCGTATACGATGATCTGACCAAGCAGGCCTGGGCCTATCGTCAGGTGTCCCTGCTGTTGCGTCGTCCGCCGGGTCGCGAGGCCTATCCTGGTGACGTCTTCTATCTGCATTCACGTCTGCTTGAACGTGCATCTCGGGTTAATGCGGACTACGTCGAGAAATTCACCAACGGCGAAGTCAAAGGCAAGTCCGGATCGCTGACGGCGCTGCCGATCATCGAGACACAGGCCGGTGACGTGTCCGCATTCGTTCCGACCAACGTGATCTCGATCACCGACGGTCAGATCTTCCTTGAGACCGATCTTTTCAACTCCGGCATCCGCCCGGCCATCAATGCCGGTCTGTCAGTGTCCCGAGTCGGTGGCGCCGCCCAGACCAAGATCGTCAAGAAATTCGGTGGCGGTGTGCGTTTGGATTTGGCCCAGTATCGTGAGCTGGCGGCCTTCGCCCAGTTCGCCTCCGACCTTGATGAGGCCACTCGGAAGCAGCTTGAGCGTGGTCAGCGCGTGACCGAACTCATGAAGCAGAAACAGTATCAGCCGCTCAGCATCGCCGAGCAGGCCGTTTCTCTGTTCGCCGCCAACAGCGGCTATCTGGATGACGTTGAACTCAACAAGATTGGTGACTTCGAGGACGCGCTGCATAGCAATATGAACAGCCAGCACAAGGCCTTGATGGACAAGATCAACTCGACCGGTGACCTGAACGAAGAAATCACCTCTGGCATGAAGTCCGCGATTGAGGCCTTCAAGTCGAACAGCGTCTGGTAGTAGAGGGAGTCAGCCATGGCTGTAGGCAAAGAGATACGTGTTCAGATCAATAGTATCAAGAACACCCAGAAGATCACGCGGGCCATGGAAATGGTCGCGGCGAGCAAGATGCGCAAGGCGCAGGACCGGATGAACGGCACCCGGCCTTATGCGGTCAAGATGCGCCAGGTGGTTAGCCACCTGGCCATGGCGCATCCCGAATACCGCCACACTTACCTTGATGATCGAGAGGAAAAGCGGGCCGGTTATATCATCATTTCGTCCGATCGCGGTCTTTGCGGTGGTTTGAACAGCAACCTGTTCCGTAAGATCGTCGGTGAAATGAAGCGCCAGAAAGATTCCGGTGTCGATGTCGATCTGTCCACGGTAGGGAGTAAGGCCTACGGCTTCTTCGCCCGGCTTGGCGGCGCCGTCAAGGCCCATGTCTCGCATATGGGGGATGCCCCGAGGCTGGAGGACTTGACTGGTGCGATCAAGGTCATGCTGGATGCCTTCGACGCTGGTGAGATCGACCGGCTTTATCTTTGCTACAACGGGTTTGTGAATACCATGACCCAGAGTCCGTCGGTGATTCAGTTGTTACCCATTCCTCCCGCTGAGGACGATGAGCTCAATCATCAATGGGACTATCTCTATGAGCCTGAGGCTAAAGAGGTCATCGATGAGCTGCTGGTGCGTTATATCGAGTCGCTTGTATATCAGGGCGTTGTTGAGAATGCCGCCTGCGAGCAGGCCGCCCGGATGGTCGCCATGAAGGCTGCCTCGGACAACGCCGGGGACATGATCGGGGAGTTGCAACTGGTCTACAACAAGGCCCGTCAGGCAGCGATTACCCAGGAGATTTCCGAGATCGTGGGTGGCGCGGCAGCCGTTTGATAATGAGGTCAACAGGGCATACCGCACCGTGATGCGTTTGCTTGGATACTAAAGAATTTTAGATTAAGAGGAAGAGGCAATGAGTTCAGGTAAAATCGTACAGATTATCGGTGCCGTCGTCGATGTCGAGTTCCCCAGAGACGCGATGCCCAAGGTCTATGACGCCTTGCTGGTTGAAGACTACAATCTGACCCTCGAGGTTCAGCAGCAGTTGGGTGATGGCATCGCCCGGACGATAGCCATGGGTAGTACCGACGGTGTCCAGCGCGGCAAGGTCGTCAGCAACACCGGCGCACCGATCTCGGTCCCTGTTGGTGTTGAGACCCTGGGTCGTATTATGGACGTTCTTGGAAACCCCATCGACCAGAAGGGCCCGATTGGCGAGAAGGATCGTTGGGCCATTCATCGCGCAGCACCCAGCTACGACGAGCAGTCCGGCGGCGCCGACCTGCTTGAAACCGGCATTAAGGTCATCGATCTGCTGTGTCCCTTCGCCAAGGGCGGTAAGGTCGGCCTGTTCGGCGGCGCCGGCGTGGGCAAGACCGTTAACATGATGGAGCTGATTCGTAACATCGCCATTGAGCACAGCGGCTACTCAGTGTTTGCTGGTGTCGGTGAACGTACTCGTGAGGGTAACGATTTCTACCACGAAATGACCGACTCCAACGTTATCGATAAGGTGTCCCTGGTCTATGGTCAGATGAACGAGCCGCCGGGTAACCGTCTGCGCGTCGCCCTGACCGGTCTGACCATCGCCGAGAAGTTTCGTGACGAAGGCCGTGACGTGCTGATGTTTATCGATAACATCTACCGTTACACCCTGGCCGGTACCGAGGTATCGGCACTGCTGGGCCGTATGCCTTCCGCCGTGGGTTATCAGCCGACCCTGGCCGAGGAAATGGGTATGCTTCAGGAGCGTATCACCTCGACCAAGACCGGTTCGATCACGTCCATCCAGGCCGTTTACGTCCCTGCCGATGACTTGACCGATCCGTCCCCGGCAACGACCTTTGCTCACTTGGACGCCACGGTCGTGTTGTCCCGTCAGATTGCCGAGCTGGGTATCTATCCGGCCATCGATCCGTTGGATTCCACGAGTCGCCAGCTTGACCCTTTGATCGTCGGCCAAGAGCATTATGACGTGGCCCGCGCCGTACAGGGTACGCTGCAGCGCTACAAAGAGCTCAAGGACATTATCGCGATTCTGGGTATGGACGAACTGTCCGAAGAAGACAAGCAGGTCGTTACCCGCGCTCGTAAGATTCAGCGCTTTATGTCCCAGCCATTCTTCGTCGCCGAGGTCTTCACCGGCTCGCCTGGCAAGTACGTTTCTCTCAAGGATACGATCTCTGCCTTCCGTAAGATCGTCGATGGTGAGTTCGATCACCTGCCGGAGCAGGCCTTCTACATGGTCGGCGGTATCGATGAGGCCATTGAAAAGGCCAAGGGTATCCAATAAGATCTTTCCGGAGTTAGTCGAATGGGCATGACAATGCATGTGGATATCGTCAGCGCTGAAAAAGAGATCTTTTCGGGCACGGTGGAAATGATCGTGGTACCGGGCACCATGGGTGAACTCGGTATTCTGCCACGTCACGCGCCGCTTCTGACGCGTCTCAAGCCTGGCGAGGTCAGGGTCGATAAAACGGGTGATGCCGGTCAGGAGTTTTACTATATCTCCGGGGGCCTGCTCGAAGTTCAACCGCATGTGGTGACGGTCTTGGCCGACACTGCGATACGCGCTAAGGACCTTGATGAGGCTGCGGCTGTGGCCGCCAAGGAGCGTGCCGAAGAGAAGCTCAAGGATAAGAGCTCTGAGTTTGATTTCGCGCTTGCGGAGTCTGAACTCGCTGAGGCCGTTGCTCAGCTCAAGGCTATCAAGCGTATACGGGAAAACGCTCAGCACTAACAATAGTCGGCGTGTTCCAATTCGTGAATGTATGATCAAGGCCGCTTTTAGCGGCCTTGATTGTTTTATGGAGGAGTGGATTGATGTCTCTTGAGGTTGTGATACTTGCTGCGGGCGCGGGAAAGCGGATGCGGTCGAGTCTTCCCAAGGTCCTTCACGAGATCGGTGGACGGAGCCTGCTGGAACACGTCGTCCATACTGCGGAAACTTTTTCACCCAAGCGGATTCATGTCGTTTTTGGCCACGGCGGAGATGTCGTCAGAGAGCGCTTGTCGCAGCTTTCGGTCAATTGGGTCGAGCAGCGAGAACGCCTGGGTACTGGGCATGCCGTGCAGCAGGCGCTCCCTCACCTAGATAACCCGGACAGGGTTCTGGTGCTCTACGGCGACGTGCCGCTGTTAACGACGGAAACCATTTGTCGCCTGCTTGAAAAGGGAGAACATCAATCGGTCGCGATGTTGACCGCCTTGCTCGATGTCCCCGATGGTTATGGCCGTATCCTGCGTGACGAATCGGATAACGTTACGGCGATCGTCGAACACCGTGATGCCTCACCTGCACAACGAGCTATCAATGAAATTAACTCGGGGATCATGATCTTGCCCCATCGTAATTTGTCGGGCTGGCTCGACGCACTGAGCAATAACAACGATCAGAAGGAATACTACCTGACCGATATCATCGCCATGGCGGTCTCCGATGGAACTCAAGTGAACCCGGTCATCGTCGATGAGTCTATGGAGGTCATGGGCGTCAACGACCGTATTCAACTGTCCCAGATTGAGCGTTTCTATCAACAGCGTATGGCCGGCAGCCTTATGACCTCCGGCGTCACCTTGCGTGATCCGGCCCGCCTCGATATTCGTGGCGATGTTTCGATTGGCGAGGACTGCGAGATAGATGTCGACGTAATCCTGGAGGGCAAGGTACGCATCGGACGAGGTTGTCGCATCGGCCCCTTTTGTCGTATCCGTAATGCCGTGATCGAGGACGACGTCATCATTCAGTCGCATACGGTCATAGAGGATGCAGAGATTGGGCGCTCGGCCCGCTTGGGTCCCTATGCGCGTATCCGACCGGAGACCCGGCTTGCGGCAGAAGTCCACGTCGGCAATTTCGTCGAGATAAAGAAATCTAATATAGGTCTGGGCTCCAAGGTAAATCACCTGAGCTATATCGGCGATACGGATATGGGGAGCAAAGTCAACGTTGGTGCTGGTACGATCACCTGCAACTATGATGGCGCTAATAAGTTTCGGACGACGATCGGCAACGATGTTTTCATCGGTTCAGATACCCAGCTCGTTGCGCCCGTAAAGCTTGGCGACGGTTCAACCATTGGCGCTGGTTCGACGATCACCCGGGACGCTCCTGAGTATGAGTTAACTCTGAGTCGTGTGCCTCAGAAGACTCGATCAGGGTGGCAGCGTCCTAGAAAAAAGAAGCAATGAAGATATCGCCTAACTTTTTGAATTGGAGTCAATAACATGTGCGGCATTGTAGGTGCGATCGCTCAACGTGATGTGGTGCCGATCCTGGTCGAAGGTCTGCGCAGGCTCGAGTATCGAGGGTATGACTCCGCCGGTGTGTCGGTCATTTCCAGGGCCGGAGAACTGGAGCGGCGGCGAGCGGCTGGCAAGATCGTCAGCCTGGCTGCTTGCATCGATGATGCGCCGCTTGAAGGTCATATCGGCATCGCTCATACCCGATGGGCGACCCACGGTGAGCCCACCGAAGGCAATGCCCATCCGCATATCAGTCGGAACAGTGTCGCTGTCGTCCATAACGGTATCATCGAGAACCACGAGACGCTGCGCCAAGGGCTGGTAGCGCAAGGCTACGAATTTACGTCCGAGACCGACAGCGAGGTCGTTGCCCATCTCGTAGAGGATTTCTGTGAACAGGGCGCCGGGCTTCTGGGGGCCGTTCAGCAGGCGGTCGCAGCGCTTGACGGCGCCTACGCCCTGGGCGTGATCTGTAAGGGTGAGCTGGACTGTATGGTAGCGGCCCGCCGGGGTAGTCCGCTGCTAATTGGTGTAGGCGTCGGCGAATATTTCATCGCCTCTGATGTCATGGCGCTGATCCCCGTTACGCAGCAATTCATTTTCCTCGAGGATGGTGATACGGCCGAACTCACGCGTGCGGGGATTCGGATCTTCGATAGCGAAGCGAGTCTTGTCGAGCGGCCCATACAGACCAGCGTCCTCGCGGGCGACGTCACCGATCGGGGCGGATATCGCCACTACATGCTCAAGGAGATCTTTGAACAGCCCAGCGCGATAGCCGAAACGCTAGAAGGACGCATCCACAATGGCCGGATACTGGAGTCGGCCTTCGGCTACAGGGTGTCCGATATCTTCGATAAGGTCGAGCGCGTAGTCATCATCGCCTGTGGTACGAGTTACCACGCGGGGCTCACGGCCCGTTACTGGTTCGAAGGCCTGGCGGGTGTCCCCTGTACGGTCGAGGTTGCCAGCGAGTTTCGCTACCGCAAGTCCGTAAATCTACCGGGTACATTGATCGTTACGATCTCCCAGTCCGGCGAGACCGCTGACACCCTGGCAGCGCTCAAAGAGACTCAACGCCTTGGCATGGGGTTTTCCGTGACCATCTGTAATGTCCCTGAGAGCTCGCTTGTGCGGGCTTCGGATATTGTATCGATGACCCACGCCGGTCCCGAAATCGGTGTCGCCTCAACCAAGGCCTTTACGACCCAGCTCGTCGCCTTGTTGTTGCTGGCGGTCGTTCTCGGTCGCCGTCACGGCATTACCGAGGACGACGAGGCCGCTATCGTTCGGGACTTGGCAGGGTTGCCGGCAGCGATCGAGAGTACCCTGAAATTGAATGGCATCATCAAAAAACTCTCTGAACAGTTTGCAGATAAGCACCATGCCCTGTTTCTGGGTCGGGGTTCCCAGTATCCAGTTGCCATGGAAGGGGCGCTCAAGCTCAAGGAGATCTCCTACATCCATGCCGAGGCCTATCCGGCTGGCGAACTCAAGCATGGTCCGCTAGCGCTCGTCGATTCCGAGATGCCTGTCATCGCCGTGGCCCCGAACAACGAGCTGCTTGAGAAGCTCAAGTCCAACCTCCATGAGGTCCGTGCCCGTGGCGGCAAACTTATTGTCTTTGCCGACGCCGAGGCCGATGTGGGCTCCAGCGACGATGTGCAGGTTATTTCCGTCCCCCAGGTCAGCGATATTATCGCCCCAATCGTCTACACGATCCCCCTGCAACTCTTAGCCTATCACGCCGCGATTCTGAAAGGCACTGATGTTGATCAGCCAAGAAATCTCGCCAAGAGTGTCACAGTGGAGTAGTCGCAAGATACTAAAGCCTTATTATTTCGTGCGAAAATTATTTTTGTTAATGACCCTTGGATCCCAGCATCCTGTACCCGGCGCCGATCACTCCCATTGTCAGCAGAAGGAGCGTACCCGGTTCAGGAACGGGTGGTGCCAGCGGGTCGACGGTTTGCGCCGGGTCGTATGTGTAGCTTACTTGCGCGTTGCCAGTCCAACTTAAGGTACCGTTGTCGGGTGTCACCATTGCGCTGGAAGACGCAAAGCTTTCGAACAAGGCCTGCGCATTGACCAGAAAATCGAATGTGCCAGGGCCCACCAAAAAAAAAGTATCCGTCAAAGTGGTTGAGCCTGGGCCGACATAGTCGGAGAAATGAAATGTGGTAGCCGTGCCTCCCGAGGTGCTCAGGGCGCAATTCGTGCTTGGAATAGACGCGGTGCATGAATCTCCGCCTGAGGGCGTTCCTGAAAACGGTGTATCGGGGATCGCCAACGGACCGGGTAAAACCAGGCTCCCCGTCAACAATGTCAAGTTCAGTGATCCCGAAACCGAGTCACTGCAACTTGGGTCCGGAACACCACCCGTGCCGCCGGAACAGGGATGGGTATTAACGACCGTGGCGCCACCCGTCGCCTGCAACGCGCCAGTGAAATCAATGCTAAGGTCGGTCAGCGTTCCCAAAGAGCCGTCAAACTTATCGAAGGTCAGCGTACCGCCGACGGCGAATGGTGAGTCAACAAGTTTCGGGCCGTCCGATAATCCGAACGTCAAACTCTGGTTGATCGTCGTGGCATATACGGGCGCCCCGATCGAGCAAATGGCAATCAACGCAACGAGAACGATAAGTCGCCTAATATTTCCGCCTGCACCGTCCAGCAGTCCAATTTTCATCTCTGAACCCCCCCCTGAATATTTTTCACTATTTATGTTTTTTGATGGGACAAAAAGCGGTGAATGGCCATGGGCTATGAAAAATCAAATATAGCGGGTGCGGCTGGCTCCGTCTGCCAAAACGAATTCCGAACGATAGGAAGGAAGGCGAACAAAGTAAAAGATAATGCCCCAACAACCCTATATTGACTCGGCTATTGTATCACATAGCTCAGCAAGTGTTTAAATAGTGCGTTAAATGATAAATATTACCCCGCGGATTCAACTCGCAACCGCAACAGGATCGGACGTTTCTCCCGCTCACCATTG
>CAZASZ010000002.1:53806-66005 GCA_964487925.1 uncultured Gammaproteobacteria bacterium | reverse complement strand
TGGTGGGCGATACTGGGATTGAACCAGTGACCCCTGCCGTGTGAAGGCAGTGCTCTCCCGCTGAGCTAATCGCCCGTGACGGTCGGGCATTCTACGGACTTGCGGGCCGCAGCGTCAAATTCTCTTGGGGCGATCATCTCCAGGCGCTAACCTTACACTTAGCGCTAGTAAACCCTGAAAGACCTGCTAGAATCGCTTCATCATTTAGCTCAAGAAAGGTAGACGATGACGGTTCGAACTCGCTTTGCGCCCAGCCCGACGGGTTACCTCCATATCGGGGGGGCCAGGACGGCATTATTTTCCTGGTTGCATGCGCGCCGCCATGGCGGGCGTTTTGTGCTGCGTATCGAGGATACCGACCTCGAGCGATCGAGTGTTGAGTCGGTCAACGCGATCCTGGAGGGCATGACCTGGCTGGGCTTGTCCTACGACGAGGGACCCTTCTCCCAGATGGAGCGTATGGATCGCTACCGCGATGTGATCCAGCGTCTGCTCGACGAAGGGCATGCCTATCATTGCTATTGCTCGAAGGAGCGGCTTGAGGCGTTGCGTGAGCGCCAGATGGAGGATAAGGAAAAGCCACGTTACGACGGTCATTGCGAACATATGCAGGGGCCGCCGCCTGAAGGCGTGTCGCCAGTCATCCGTTTTCGTAACCCCAAGATCGGTAAGGTTGTCGTCAGCGATATGATTCGCGGCAAGGTGGTTTTTGACAACGCCGAGCTCGATGACCTGATCATTGCCCGATCCGATGGCACTCCGACGTATAATCTCTGCGTCGTCGTCGATGATTCCGAGATGGGTATTACGCACGTCATCCGCGGTGATGATCACCTCAATAACACCCCACGACAGATAAACATCCTGCGCGCTTTGGGTTACGAGCCACCCATCTATGCCCATGTGCCCATGATCCTCGGCGAGGACGGTAAGCGGCTTTCCAAGCGTCATGGCGCCGTCAGTGTCATGCAATACCAGGCGGACGGTTTTCTGCCCGAGGCTTTGCTGAACTACCTCGTCCGGCTGGGCTGGTCGCATGGTGATCAGGAAATCTTCAGTCTCGACGAGATGGCGGACCTGTTTGATGTCCATGAGGTCAATCATGCCGCCGCGGCCTTTAACTCCGAGAAACTGCTGTGGTTGAACCATCACTATATAAAGACTTCCCCGGTCGAATATGTTGCACGTCATCTGATGCCGCATCTTGGGCAATTGGGCATCGATCCGGCTGCCGGTGGCCCCGAAATTCTGGAGGTCGTTGAGGCCCTCAGGGAGCGAGCGCGCACTTTGGTCGAAATGGCCGAGATGAGCCAGTATTTTTATCAGGATTTCGAGAGCTTCGATGAGGCGGCCGCGAAGAAACACCTGCGTCCGATCTGCGAGGATTCCTTGGTGTTGGTTCGCGAGCACCTTGCCGCGCTCGATGCATGGAGCGCCGAGACCCTGCACGCCGTCGTGACGGTTGTCAGCGAGGAGCTCAATCTCAATATGGGTAAGGTTGCGCAACCGCTTCGGGTTGCGATCAGTGGGCGGTCGGCGACGCCCGGTATCGACGTGACCCTCTATCTGGTCGGGCGTGACCAGACCCTGGCGCGTATCGATCGGGCCCTGGGCTATATTTCGGACCGCAAGGCGGCAGGTTAGGTATTGTGAGCACAGAAACGACAGCTCGTCCGGAACACTTTCTGCACCGCATTATCCGCGACGATCTCGATAGTGGTCGCGTACCGGGCCCCATCGCGACGCGCTTTCCACCCGAGCCCAATGGTTTTTTACATATCGGTCACGCCAAGTCGATCTGTCTGAACTTCGGCCTGGCCGAGACCTTCGGCGGCCGTTGCAACCTGCGTTTCGATGATACCAATCCGCATAAGGAGAACATGGCGTTTGTCGAGTCCATCAAGGCCGATGTGCGTTGGTTGGGATATAGCTGGGGCGACAAGATCTATTTCGCCTCTGACTATTTCGAAAAGCTTTATGCCTTTGCCCAGGAGTTGATCCGGAATGGTAAGGCCTTTGTCTGTGACCTGACGGCCGATGAGATCCGTGATTTTCGCGGCACACTGACCGAATCAGGTCGCAACAGTCCCTACCGTGATCGCAGCGTCGACGACAACCTTGACCTGTTCGCGCGCATGCGGGCGGGCGAGTTTTCGGATGGCAGCAAGGTCTTGCGGGCGCGCATTGATATGGCCTCGCCGAATATGAATATGCGCGACCCGGCTCTGTACCGGATCCGTCATGGCGTGATCCATCACCAGACCGGCGAAGGTTGGTGCATCTACCCGATGTACGATTACACCCACCCGATCTCCGATGCCCTTGAGGGCATTACGCACTCGATTTGTACCCTTGAGTTCGAGGATCATCGCCCGCTCTATGATTGGGTGCTTGAGCATGTCAGCGTACCCTGCCGCCCCCATCAGTATGAGTTCTCGCGCCTCAATCTGGCCTATACGGTCATGAGCAAGCGCAAGCTGACGACGCTGGTCAGCGATGGTCTGGTGTCGGGTTGGGACGACCCCCGTATGCCAACCTTGGCCGGTCTGCGGCGGCGTGGCTATACGCCGGAGTCAATTCGCGAATTCTGTACTCGAATCGGTGTAACGCGTGCCGACAACCTCGTCGAGATGGGCGTGCTTGAGGATTGTATCCGGGGTGATTTAAACGATCGCGCGCCACGTCGCATGGGTGTTCTACATCCGCTCAAGATCGTCCTGACGGATTATCCCGAGGATGGTGAGGAATGGGTAGCGGCCCCTAATCATCCGCAGGATCCTGAGTTGGGCCAACGCCAGATCCCGTTTTGC
Organism: uncultured Gammaproteobacteria bacterium; assembly: GCA_964487925.1. Lineage (GTDB taxonomy): Bacteria > Pseudomonadota > Gammaproteobacteria > SZUA-140 > SZUA-140 > RI-283. The sequence continues at coordinate 63,195 of CAZASZ010000002.1, read as the reverse complement.
CGCGAGCTCTATATAGAACAGGCAGATTTCCTCGAGACCGCTTCGAAGAAATTCAAGCGTCTCGTTACGGGCGGTGAGGTGCGGTTGCGCAATGCTTATGTCATCCGTTGTGACGAGATCATCCGTGATGCGGATGGCGAGATTGCCGAGCTGCGTTGTAGTTATGACCCGAAGACCCTTGGCGCGGACCCTGAGGGTCGCAAGGTCCGTGGCGTAATCCACTGGGTCTCCGCACGTCATGGTATCGAGACCAGTGTTAACCTCTATGATCGCTTGTTCGTTGACGAATCGCCGGACGCCTTGGATGATTTTCGACAGGGGCTGAATCCGGATTCTCTGAAAGTGTTGACAGGTTGTCGTCTGGAGCCTTCCCTGGCGGATGTCCCTGTCGGCGAGGCCTTTCAGTTCGAGCGAGTTGGCTATTTCTGCCGCGATGCCGGGACAGCCGAGGGAAGGCCGCTGGCCTTCAACCGTATCGTGACCCTGCGTGATAGCTGGGCGAAGATCAGCGCCAAGGGATAAGCTGCCGCCCCTACGGGTGGTTTCTCGCGCTCGCGATAAATGCCTGTTCGGTCCAGACCATGAGATCGTGGAAGGCCGCCAGTTCCGGATATTGGGCGCTGACGCGGCATAGATAGCCTATTGTCCTCGGGATATCACCGAGATAACCTGGCTTGCCATCGCGCAGGTTGAGCCGCGCGAATATTCCCGCGGCCTTTAGGTGGCGCTGCAGGCCCATCCAGTCGAACCAGCGTATGAAGGTGGCCAGGTCCACACCGGGTATCAGCCCGGCAGCCCTTGCGCTATCGAAGTAATGGACTACCCAGCTTGATATCCGATCCTCCGGCCATTCGATGTAGCAGTCTCGCAGCAGTGAGGCGAGGTCGTAGGTCACAGGACCGATCACAGCGTCCTGGAAATCGATAATTCCCGGCCCCCCTTGGGCTACCGCCATGAGGTTCCGTGAGTGAAAGTCCCGGTGCACAGGGACCCTGGGTTGATCTAGGGCCGACGCAGCGAGGCGTTCCTGGGCTTTTTCCAGGACCTCACGTTGTTCCTCCGCAAGCTCAAGTCCCAGTTGCCGCGCCACTAACCAGTCCGGAAACAGGGCCATTTCGGTCTGCAGCAATGCCTCATCGTAATCGGGTAGTTTAAGCTGGAGCGTGCCGGTCTGCAGATGTAGTAGCGCCGACATGGCTTCTTCGTAGAGCGAATCCGCAGAGTCATTGTTTAAGGCTTGGAGGTAGTGGACTTCGCCGAGGTCGCCGAGCAGCGCCAGTCCCCGGGCGCAGTCCTCGGCCAGGATCTCCGGAACATTCAGACCCATGCCCCGCATGGCCTTCGCGATCGCGAAGAACGGCCTGCTGTCCTCGCGGTTTGGAGGCGCGTCCATGACGATAGCCTGACCGGCGGGCCAGGTAACCCTGAAGTAACGTCGAAAGCTGGCGTCGGCCGAAGCGCTCGCCAGAGTATAAGGTTCGCCATTGAGCAGGTCGTTAAGCCACTCGCGGATCAAGCGGATGCGTTGGTCCGTCGGGATGTCGGTCATTCGGTCCTCTAAGGGTTGGGTGGGCCCTCGATTCTGCGGGTCCGATCGGCAGACTATACACGCCGGGACTTGGCGAAGGCTACCATCACGCTTGGCTTTGGCGCGCACTGCCGGGCCTTGTGAATAACTGGAACAAGTGATTGATTCATCATGACTTGAAAACTGATCATTGCAGACATATAATGCCGCATCTCGGTCCCCTGTTAGATGGTATGGGTTGACCTGAGTGATGATGGGGTTAAGGTCCTCATGATGCATATTTTTGAAAAGTTGGAAGGTGGGCCTTGCGCCCACTTTTTGTTTTAGGAGCCTAAGATGGCACGCGGTGGCGATGCAGGTTTGATCGAGCTCATTGAGCCGGTCATCGAACATATGGGATACGAGTTGATCGGCATCGAGCACGTCTCGGCCGGCTATGCCCAGACTCTGCGTGTATATATAGATTCGCCGGCCGGGATCACGATCGAGGATTGCGAGCGTGTCAGTCGGCAGTTAGGCGCCCTAATGGATGTCGAGGAACCGCTGCGTGGACAGTACACGCTGGAGGTCTCGTCGCCGGGCATAGATCGTTTGTTGACGAAGCCGGAACATTTTGTTCGCTTTGTCGGAGAAAAGGCGAAATTGCGGCTGCACTCACCGATGGATGGGCAGCGCAATCTCAGCGGTTATATATGTGGTGTTGAGGGTGATGAGTTGTCCATCGAGCTCCTGGACGGAGGGTCGGTCAAGGTCCCTCTAGATGGAATTGATAAGGCACGTTTGGTGCCACAATACGATTAGGCGTTGCTTGGTATTTACCAGCGTTTTTTGATGAGTTGTTATTTGGTGTGCAGAGGCGAGAGCGATGAGTAAGGAAATCCTGATGGTGGTCGATGCGGTCGCCAACGAGCGTGGCATTGATGAGGCAATCATCATGAGTGCGATGGAGTTCGCGCTGGCTGCAGCGACCAAGAAACGCCACGGCGGGGATATCGAGGTGCGGGTGTCCATCGATCGCAAAACCGGGGAACACGAGACCTATCGTCGCTGGCTTGTGATTGAAGACGACGCCGAGATGGATCAGCCGCGATGCCAAATCACCTTGTCTGCTGCCCGTGATCAGGAGCCTGAACTCGAGGCCGGTGACTATGTCGAGGAAGAGATCGAGTCGATGGCCTTCGGTCGCATCGCTGCCCAGACCGCCAAGCAGGTCATTATTCAAAAGGTTCGCGAGGCCGAGCGCGCCCAGGTTGTCGAGCAGTATGAGAGCCGTCAGGGCGAGCTCGTAACCGGCATTGTGCGCCGCCTTGATCGCGGTAATGTCATCCTGGATCTGGGTGGGAATGCCGAGGCCGTGGTGTCCAGGGACGACCTGATTCCCCGTGAGCCGGTTCGGCCCGGTGATCGTCTGCGTGGTCACCTCAAGCTGGTTCGCTCTGAGGTCCGTGGTCCGCAGCTACATATCAGCAGGACTTCGCCCGAGCTCTTGATCGAGCTCTTCAAGCTTGAAGTGCCTGAGGTCGGCGAAGGCTTGATCGATATCATGGGCGCCGCCCGTGATCCCGGCTTGCGCGCCAAGATCGCTGTCCGGACCAATGATCCCCGTATCGATCCCGTCGGGGCCTGCGTCGGTATGCGGGGCTCCCGAGTCCAGAGCGTGTCCAATGAGCTCGCGGGAGAACGCATCGATATCGTCCTTTGGGACGAGAATCCGGCGCAATTTGTCGTCAATGCCATGTCTCCCGCTGAAGTACAGTCCATCGTCGTTGATGAGGATGGCAGCAGCATGGATGTGGCTGTGGCCGAGGATCAGCTTTCTCTGGCGATCGGCCGAGGTGGCCAGAATGTCCGCTTGGCCAGTCAGTTGACCGGTTGGCACATCAACGTCATGACCGAGGCCCAAGCCGAGGAGAAGGGCGAAGATGAGATGAACCGGATCAAGGCCGTATTCATGGAGCAGCTCGACGTTGACGAGGAGATCGCGATGATCTTCGTGCAGGAAGGCTTTACAAGCATTGAGGAGATTGCCTACGTTCCTGCTAAGGAGCTGCTGGATATTGAAGAATTTGATGAAGACATCGTCAAGGAGTTGCGCGATCGTGCGCGTGATGTGTTGTTGACCCGTGAGATCGCCTCTGAGGAGACTCTTGGCTCAACTGCGCCAGCGGAAGACCTGCTGGCCCTTGACGGTATGGATAGCGAGCTGGCGCATGCCTTGGCGGCGGAGGGCATCGTGACTCAGGAAGACCTGGCCGAACAGGCTGCGGATGACCTTGTCGGTATTGGCGGCCTGGATAAGGCGCGTGCCAGTACATTGATCATGACCGCGCGTGCCCCCTGGTTCGTGGATAATGAAGCTTAAATTGAATGGATGTTGATATTGCATGGCGGAAGTTACAGTAAAACAGCTTGCTGAGGTCGTAAAAATTCCGGTTGATCGCCTCATGATTCAGTTGAGCGAGGCAGGAATGGACGTCAGCGACGAAAATCAGCTCTTGAGCGATCAGGACAAGATGAGTCTGCTGGCGCATCTGCGTGGCAGTCACGGCCAAACCGAAGAGTCGACCGAGGCTGCTGAGGCCCCCGCGGCTGGGCCGCGCAAGATCACACTGAAGCGCAAGACCGTAGGCGAACTTAGTCAGACTGTCGCCCGAAGTGGAGCGGGAGGTGGCCCCAAGGCGCGTAATACACGTACAGTGAATGTCACCGTGCGCGGACGGCACACGTATGCGATGCGCGGCGAAATTATGGCCGAGGAGCAGGCGCGTGCAGAGCAGGATGCCGCTGCTGCTCAGGAAGCCAAAGCCCGCGAGGAAGAGATGCGTCTCCAAGAGGAGGCCGCTGCCGCTGCTGCTCAGGAAGCCAAAGCCCGCGAGGAAGAAGAGCGGCTCAAGGCCGAAGAGGCAGCTGCTGCTGCCGCGGCCGCAGCCCAAGAGGAGGCCAAGAAGGTCGCCGAGGCCGCTTCGGTTGCATCGGAGAAGAAGCAGAAAGAGACCGCGACAAAGGAGCGCGCCACCAAGAAACGCAAAGAAGCGCCTGCCGCCGGTCACGAAACTCGTTACGGTCGCAAAGAGCTGCATGTTGATAGCGATAGGAGCGGCACGACCAGACGCAAGGGCAAAAAGGTCCAACGGAGCCGTGTTTCACCCAAGTCCGGCGATCGTACCAAGCATGGTTTTGAGAGACCCACTGAGCCGATCGTGCGCGAGGTCAGCGTTCCTGAAACCATTTCCGTCGGCGAGCTCGCTCAGAAGATGAGCGTCAAGGCTGCCGAGGTCATCAAGGCGATGATGAAGATGGGCACGATGGTCACAATCAACCAGGTCATCGACCAGGAGACTGCGCTGATCGTGGTCGAGGAAATGGGCCACAAGGGCAATGCGCTTCAGGAAGGCGATATCGAGGATGCGATCCTCGACGATATCGGCGTTTCCGGCGGCGAGGAAACGTCGCGCGCGCCCGTGGTTACTATCATGGGTCATGTTGATCACGGTAAGACCTCGTTGCTCGACTATATCCGCCGCACCAAGGTCGCATCCGGTGAGGCGGGGGGCATTACCCAGCATATCGGTGCTTATCGCGTCGAGACCGAAAATGGCATGATCACCTTCCTGGATACTCCGGGCCATGCTGCCTTTACGGCCATGCGCGCCCGAGGCGCTGGAGTCACGGATATCGTAATCCTGATCGTCGCCGCGGATGATGGCGTCAAACCGCAGACGATAGAGGCCATTCAACACGCTCGGGCCGCCGAGGTGCCCATGATCGTGGCCGTCAACAAGATCGATAAAGAGGGTGCGGATCTCGACCGAGTGCGTCAGGAGCTTTCGGTCCAGGAAGTGCTTCCCGAGGAGTGGGGTGGCGATACGATGTTCATCAATATCTCCGCTAAAACCGGAGAGGGTGTTGACGCCATCCTGGACGCGATCCTGCTGCAGGCCGAGGTCATGGAGCTTAAGGCCGTGGCTGATTGCCCGGCCTCCGGTACAGTCATTGAGTCTTCGTTGGATCGCGGGCGCGGTCCGGTTGCCACCATACTGGTGCAGAAGGGGACCCTGAGTAAGGGCGATATCGTTCTCGCCGGCCGCGAATTCGGCCGCGTCCGAGCCATGTTCGATGCCTCGGAACGTGAAATTAAGAGCGCTGGGCCGTCTACCCCTGTCGTCGTGCTCGGTCTTTCCAGCACACCTGACGCCGGTGACGATATGGTTGTCGTACCCGATGAGCGAAAGGCCCGTGAGGTCGCTTTGTATCGCCAGGGCAAGTATCGTGACGTCAAGCTTGCGAGCCAGAAGGCCGCCAAGCTCGAGGATGTCTTCCAGCAGATGGGCAGCAAGGAGATATCCATTCTGCCGATCATGGTCAAGGCCGATGTTCAGGGTTCCTCGCAAGCGCTGTGCGACGCCTTTACCAAGCTGTCCAATGACGAGGTTCAAGTCAAGGTCATCTCTAGCGGTGTGGGCGGTATCAACGAATCCGATATCAACCTCGCACTGGCCTCTTCCGCGATCGTGATTGGTTTCAACGTTCGTGCCGACGCGGCAGCGCGCAGGCTTGCGGACGAGAACCAGGTCCAGCTCAACTACTACAGCGTGATCTATGACGCCATCGACGAGGTCAAGCAGGCCCTGTCGGGTCTGTTGAAGCCTGAATACCGTGAGCAGATCATCGGTCTGGCCGAGGTGCGGGATGTGTTTCGTTCACCGAAGTTCGGTGCGATCGCGGGCTGTCTGGTTACTGAGGGCGCGGTGCGCAGGAACAACCCGATCCGTGTCCTAAGGGACAATGTCGTGATCTATCAGGGTGAGCTAGAGTCTCTTAGAAGGTTCCGCGATGACGTCAATGAAGTGCGTTCGGGCATGGAGTGTGGTATCGGCGTCAAGAACTATAACGACGTTCAGGTAGGTGACCAGATCGAGGTCTATGAAACCATCGAGGTCGCGCGCGAACTCTAGAAAAACGCGGAAGGGCGCATTTTTCTACCACCTGCGAGTACGACACAAGATTGATATAAAGCTGCGGCTACGGTTCGCATCGGGAGTGGCATATGCCTAAAGAGTTTGGTCGAAATCGCCGTGTTGGCGAGCAGATGCGTCGTGAGTTGGCCGCCCTGATTCAGATGGAGATGAAGGACCCCAGGGTGGGGATGGTCACGATTTCCGAAGTGCGCGTGACTCACGATCTGTCGCTGGCGAAGGTCTATATCACGACCCTTGATTCCGCAAACGAGGCGCCCCGAACTGTAGGGCTGCTCAATAAGGCGGCATCGTTTTTTCGGCGCGAGCTGTCGCGCCGGATGTGTCTGCGCACCGTACCTACCCTGCGTTTCATCTACGACGAATCTGTAGAGCACGGCGCAGCTATGGACGCCTTGATCGCAGCCTCGTTGGAGGCGGACCGTCATTCCGAACCCACTTAGTTTGCCGCACGGCTCGCACGCGCGGATCCCCCACCAGATAGACTCATGGCAAGACGAATAAAACGCGGCCGTCCCGTCGACGGCGTCCTTCTGCTTGATAAGCCGATTGGCATGACGTCGAACGCCGCGCTGCAGGCCGTGAAACGCTTGTTTCAGGCCCGTAAGGCCGGCCATACGGGCAGCCTTGATCCGCTGGCATCGGGGATGCTGCCGATCTGTCTTGGAGAGGCGACAAAGATCTCATCATTTCTGCTGGATGCCGACAAGCGGTATCGTGTGGGCATGCGTTTGGGTATCTGCACCGAGACGGGCGATGCCGAGGGCGAGGTTAGCTATCGGCATGAGGGGACAATAGATTTTCCCAGGCCAGTGATTGAGGAGGCCTTGACCGGGTTTGTCGGCCGTATTGATCAGATCCCTCCCATGTATTCGGCGGTAAAAGTTAACGGTCGTCCACTCTATGAGTCGGCGCGCAAAGGTATCGATGTCGAACGCAAGTCCAGGCAGGTGGATATTCACGAACTGCGCCTGCTTGCGCATGACGGTGTCGATCTCGAGATCGATGTCGCCTGTTCCAAAGGGACCTATATCCGGACGCTCGTCGAGGATATCGGTAGGGCCTTGGGTTGTGGCGCCTATGTCACGGCCCTGCGTCGACCCGAGGTGGCGGGGTTTGGGAGCGGGGAGATGCTTACCTTTGAGCGTCTTGAGGCCATCGCCGCGGAAGGGGAGCTCGCCGCCCTGGATGCGCTGCTGATCAATGCATCCGAGGTCCTTTCTCACTGGCCGGCAGTCTCGCTGAATGCTGACATGACCTTCTTTGTGACTCGGGGCCAAGCAGTGCAAGTACCCAACGCGCCTACGTCCGGTTGGGTCCGGTTGTTCGCAGGCGATGAGCGTTTTCTGGGGATGGGCACGATACTCGACGATGGCCGGGTGGCCCCGAAGCGGATGATGCAAGCCAATCAGGAGTAAGTAAGTCTTTACCGGGTCATGGGAAGGCCATCATCCGCGTTGCGGATCTTGCCAACAGTACGCACTATTGCCAGTAACCCGCGCTTAGAATGTGTTCTTTATTTCACCACAATCCGTTTTGCCCATGATTCCCTCAGAGGTTGACCAAGCGGTTCGGCCATTGCCAAATTTTCTGGATTTTGGCAAAATCCCTACTATTATCTTCCGGAATCAAATGCCAGTGATCGATCTAGATGGCTATCGAGCAAATGTAGGTATCGTGGTCTGTAACGACCAGGGATACCTTCTTTGGGCTAGAAGGATCGGACAGAATGCCTGGCAGTTTCCCCAAGGGGGTATTTCCATCGACGAATCGCCCGAAGAGGCCATGCGTCGCGAATTACATGAGGAGATCGGGCTAAAGGATGCCGACGTCGAGATCCTCGCCCGTACTTCGGATTGGGTGAAGTACCGTCTACCCCGCCACATGCTGCGCCGACATTGCAAACCGCTTTGCATCGGGCAGAAACAGATTTGGTTCCTTCTGAAACTTATCGGCGATGAGCGCAAGATGCGTTTCGATGTCACCGATCAACCGGAATTCGATGGTTATCGTTGGGTCGATTATTGGTGTCCGGTCAACGAGGTTGTATCGTTCAAGCGTAGGGTCTATCAGCTGGTATTGAAGGAGTTTGCGCCCTATGTCCCAAAGTCGGCGCCCCATGCCGCTGCCCCTCAGCCGACCGTTGGCAAGCGGTCGCATTACGGAAGGACCGCGCGTCGCTAAACTTCCACGCGTCACGGCCTTTGGTCGCCGTTTTTCCCCTTATCTACCAGGGCAACAGCAGATTTATCATGTAGACGTTTCCGGTATAGGTATACCTCGAGACGTTGGATTTGTTCCGGGTGTAATCGTATTCGGCGGAGAGTTCTTTTCCGTTACTGAAGCGTCGGCTGACGATTAGCGACACGCGATAGCGGTCTTCCTTTCTAGTCTGAAATACCCCCGTCGTGATCTCATCCGGGTTGCGGTAACGGCTGTGACGGTATCTTAGATCGGCAGTCAGGCCCACGTTCGTGCTTATGTCGATCCTTCCCTTGAGACGCAATCTTTGTCTGACAGCCGAAAAACTGGAAAACAGCACATCACTCCGATCCTTGCGGTCGTTCCATTCGAAACGATACGACAGATCAAGACGCCCCAGAGACCAACGCCAGTACGGGCGAATTTCGAAGCGATGCCGCCAACCCGTCAGATAGCTGTATGTCGGGTCCATGGCGTTGATGTGGGCGAGTTCATAACTGAGTTTACCGTCTCCATTTTCGGAAATCGATCGCCTGCCGGAGCTTGCCAGACTGGTTGTCGCCGTGAACGCGCTTCCGTCGAGAAAACTCAGGTCGATATGGGCGCCGCTATCTGCCCTCCATGCGCCGTCGAAGTTAGACTGGTAGCTGAGTCCTGCGCTCAGGTCCGCTAGATCAAATTGG
>CAZASZ010000002.1:51456-53706 GCA_964487925.1 uncultured Gammaproteobacteria bacterium | reverse complement strand
TTGTAGAAGAGTTCGCCGCTCTTATAACCCTGCTCCTCGGCCTCGACAAAGGACTTCAGCGCCGCTTCGTAACGACCCGCCTTGAACAGACGGGTGCCGTTCGCATAGGGATCTGTCTGGGCATATGTCATCATTGCGACGCAGAGACTGGAAATGAGCAGGAGTATTCTGGTTGAATGGGAGGGCATCGTTAGGATCTTGTTGTTATAGCGGAGACGTTCGGCACTCCGTGCCAGCGCATACTTTATGACTACAGGAATAACGTATAACCCTATCATGAAGATGATATAGGTGAATAGCCATTTGGATTTAGGCGCTGGGAACGACTCGCAGCCAACGTGGACCGCTTTCCCGAGGGACCAGCGGGATCCCTTGTGTTATGACAGGACCTTTTGACGATATGAGCCAAGCGAGTAAGGCGACGGCTGCGCCAGTGGCCAGCCTGCCCATTGAATGCCTGCTTTCCGGTGTTGGCGGGTTTTTGGCGATCTACGTCATGAATATCCTTACCGGACACCTGTTGGGAGGTGGGCACATCCTGTTCGTGGTTTCGATGGGCGCTGCGGCGATGCTACTGTTTGCCGTTCCCCATAGCCCAATGTCTCAGCCATGGGCGCTTGTCACAGGTAATCTTGCCTCCGCGGCGATTGGCGTGACTATCGCACAATGGGTCCCAGATGCCACCATCGCCGCCGGTTTGGCCGTCGGCTGTTCCATCGTGGCGATGCATCTCTTGCGGTGCCTGCATCCTCCCGCCAGCGCGACCGCATTGACGGCCGTGATTGGCGGACCATCGATCACGAGTCTGGGTTATGAGTATCTGGTGGCGCCGGTGTTGCTGAATGTACTGCTACTGATGGTCATGGCTGTGATTTTCAACTGGCCCTTCGCTTGGCGCCGGTACCCGGCGGTGTTCGCGAAATCGAGCCATGACGCAACTCAAGGGGCGCCGAGCACCTTGAGCCCGGAATCTATCGCCGAGGCCTTGCGCCGATCCGAGACCTATATCGATGTGGACGAGCGTGATCTGGAGCAGATCTTTCGTTTGGCCTGTGAGCTGGAGCGCGAGCGGGGCCGCTCCCCTGATTCGAAGTTGGCTCCGAGTGATGAATAGTTTTCTGGTCGTAGGTTGTGGGTACGTCGGATACCGGATCGCTATTGGCGAGCGGGGTGATGGATACGCGGCATCGGCTATCGTTCGCTCCGAAGACCGCCGTCGAGTGTTGTCCAACGAAGGAGTCAGGAGCATAGCCCTGGACCTGGATCAGCCAATTGAGTCTCGCCATCTGCATGATATATGTGTCTATTATTTGGTGCCGCCGCCATCGAGAGGGCTGGACGATCCCCGGATAGCACGTTTCCTCGGTTCGATTGCACCCGATGGGCGACCTGAGCGGATCGTCCTGATCAGCACGACGGGGGTCTATGGCGATGCCGGCGGGGACTGGGTTGACGAGGATAGTCCGGTTGATCCCGGAACGGATCGAGCCCGTCGCCGCAGAGCGGCGGAGCTTGTTTTGATCGAATGGGCGACCGAACGATGTGTACCATGGTCCATCCTCCGGGTGCCGGGCATCTATGGGCCCGGTCGCCTTCCGTTGGACCGTTTGCGTGCGGGGACGCCCGTCCTCAACGAGTCCGAGGCCCCTTGGAGCAATCGAATACATGTAGACGACCTGGTTCGCGCCTGCCGGGCCGCAGCGCGAACCGACGCGGTCAACCAGGTCATCAATGTCTCCGATGGCCAACCGACAACCATGACCGACTATTTCAACCGCCTGGCAGACCATTTTGGGCTACCGCGCCCGCCCCAGATCTCTCTGGCGGAGGCGCGAGCGCAGTTCAGCGAGGGCATGCTTAGCTATCTTACCGAATCGCGACGTATCTCTAATCTACGCATGTGTGAGCGCCTAGGGGTGTTGCCAAGGTATCCCGATCTCGAAAGCGGCCTTTCGGCAGCGCAGCAATAGCCTGATAATCTCCTTCCCAAGGTCACAAAAGTTTCACACATATTTCATTTGATGTTCACAAAACATTGCTAGCGTTTCGGGTGCCGCGCCTTCCGCGGTGTTACGGACGTACTTCAATTGTGAACATACTTGACGGAGTTGTGATGAACACTTTCACGAGAAAGGCTATTGTTACAGGACTGATGCTCGCTGGCGCCCAGGCCGCTATCGCGGGCACCGATGTCTACTTTAACCCCCTGGTTCAGGGCGCAGCGGTTGCCCAGGCGCCCAACCACATCAA
>CAZASZ010000002.1:44958-51356 GCA_964487925.1 uncultured Gammaproteobacteria bacterium | reverse complement strand
ACCCTGCTGCTGGGTGAGGAATGGTCCGGTCAGGGCCGTGTCTTCGAGCTCAAAAACCCGATGGTCGACGTCAAGGCCGGCGAGACTCCGGTCCTGGTCGAGCTGAACAGCATCCCCAACGTCTCCCACGAGGGCCTGCGCTTCAATCACGCCGGCACCGCCCTGTATTTCATCGATGAAGACAAATCCGGTTCGCTCTACAAGTTCGTTCCGAGCGTTGCCGGAGATTACAGCAAGGGTCAGTCTTTCGTCCTGTCCGTCAACGCCTTCGCCGGTGACGTGACCAAGCACTGGAACGATCCCGCCAACGTGGGTAAGCCGCGCACCGGTCTGGCAACCTGGATGCCGCTGACCGACGCGAATGGCGTCGCGTTGACGGCAACCGATCCCTTCCGAAATGGTCCTTCTCGTGGTCCTGCCGATCAGATCCGTGGTGGCCGCGCCGCTGCTGATGAGGCCAATGGCACACCTTACGGTCGTCCCGAGGACGTGGAGGTTGGTTATCTGGGCAACGGCAACGAGGCCCTTTACGTCAACGCGACCTCCGAGCGCTCGATCTACTCCGTCGAGGAGCTGGGCAATGGCCAGGCCATGGTTCGCCTGACGGCCAGCCAGGCGACCCCCAAGAACCTCGGCTACGGCAATGTCTCCGGCATCCTGCACGACATCGACAATATGGCTCAGGATGCGCTGGGCAATATCTACGTCGTCGAGGATTGGCCGAACCATGGCAACACCGGCGGTGACATCTGGTTCGTTCGTGATACCAACAATGACGGTGTCGCCGAGTCGCTGGATCGTTTCCTGAGCCTGCAGGTCAAGGGTGCCGAGAACACGGGCATGATCTTCCGCCCGGGTCATCCGACGCAGTTCATCGTCAACGTCCAGCATCCAGAAAGCGTGACGCTGGATACCGCGACCGAGAAGGGCATGGGTGATGCGACCTGGCTGTTCGACGTCAAGGACGTCGTTGCTCCGACTTGTGTCGGTCGTCACAACGAGCATGCCCGCATTCGGACCTGCAACGATTCAAACGATGCTAACTTCGTGCGTCGTTTGAATCGGGCTGCCAAGTAAGTCTGATGTGCGTAAATTGACAATGCTTCCCCTGCGGTTTGGGGAGGTGGTTGTCGAGAGGAACGTCTGCCTTTCGGTTATACGGGGGGCAGGCGTTTTTTATTTTGGGGACTCCACGTAGGGTATGATCGCTGCATGCCTGAACTGCCCGAAGTTGAAACAGCCCGTCGCGGTATAGAGCCGCATTTGCTCGGTCAGCGTATCGACAACTTGCTTGTTCGCGAGCATCGTTTGCGCGTACCTGTGCAACCCGATCTGCCGGAGATTTTGCAAGGGCGCGTGATAGAAGGCGTGTGTCGAAGGGGGAAATACCTACTGATCCAGGTCTCGGGAGGGACCGTTATCCTGCATTTGGGTATGTCCGGCAGCTTGCGTATTGTTCCCCAGGCTACGCGCCCCGGTCGGCATGACCACATCGATCTTGTGCTCTCAAATGGAGTGGCCCTGCGGTTGACCGACCCTCGTCGTTTCGGATTATTGGTTTGGACGCCAGCGGATCCGATGACTCATGGCCTTCTGGCCCACCTCGGGCCGGAGCCTCTTGATTCGGGTTGGGATGGGGCGACTTTATGGTCTGCGGCTAAGGGGCGGCGGGTCGCGATCAAGGGGTTACTGATGGACGCGCGCATTGTCGTCGGGGTTGGAAATATCTACGCCAACGAGGCCTTGTTTATGGCCGGTATCCATCCGGCGCGGGCGGCGGGCAGGATCGCACTGGGGCGCTATGAACAACTGGCGGGCGAGGTCAAGGATGTCCTGAGCCGGGCCATCGAACAGGGCGGCACGACGCTCCGCGATTTTGTTGCCGAGGACGGCCGGCCTGGGTATTTCAGTCAATCCCTCAGAGTCTATGGGCGTTCAGGACTGCCCTGTATCTCCTGCGGCCGCGCGATTCGCGAGATCCGCCAATTAGGGCGCGCGACCTATTACTGTCCGGCTTGTCAGCATTGACGTATAGCTCAGTCTGATTTCTGAGGCGCCGGCTTTTCGATCTCGATGATGACACCGTCTTTCTGCAGCGTGAGTGTCTTCGTTTGCGTGCTGATTTGCGCGATATTGGCGCGCAGCTGCTGGTTTTCCGGTGTGAAGGGGTTAAACATCAGGTGGCTGACACCCTTGATCTTCTTGAGCAAGGTGTTGCCGTCAGGATAGCTCGGTGGCAGCGGTAATACTGGTCGTTTGACGACCAGCATTGTTTTCCCTGGCCATTGGCTCATGATGAGCGTCTCGTCGACGGGCTTGTCTTTGATCTCATCGACAAGCGCCAGGATCAACTGATCGGTGTCGCCAAGCTGATCACCCTCGACGCGCAGATAATGGGCCTTGTCTGCCTGCAAAAAGAGCAGGGACAGCAGGAAGCTCAGACCTAGGACAATTCCCCGTTTCGCCATGAGCCCGTATCCCGGAACGGCCTCATTGCAGGCGATCAGTCCGGGCACACCAATGAAGAGCAGCGTTGCCGTAGCGACCAATCCCCAGTTGGCGTCTCCAACGAAGGCGCCAATGATCGAGGCGAGCGCCAGCGATGACATCAGGATGTCGCCGGCCAGTTGTCGACGTATCGGGACGAGGGCGATCAACAGCAGTGCCGCGGCGAGCAAAGATAATATGAGGCCGAAATCGGTGCCTGTGAACATGCCGCCACTGATGGCTGATTGCAGGAATGGCAAGGGGTTCGCCAGCCATTCCAAACCACCGCCCCAACCCATGCGCAGGATGAATTCGAAGGTGATGGCCAGCACGACACCCACGTATAGATGTGTTTGTTGCCGCTCATCGACCGGGTTTCGGTGCCAGTGCAGGAGCAAGACAATCGGATAGGCTAAACCCATTGGGTGCAGGCTCACTGCAAAGGCGATAAGCAATAGCTGGATAAAGAACCAGCCGCCTAGCGGGCGTTGGGCCTGTCGGTAACGATGATCAAGCCACGCCCCCATCGCGAATGCGAGCAGCAGGTAAGGCCCGTTGCCGATGCTGTCGATTTGGGCCAGCAGGCCGGGCGCGAGTAAAAACAGCCCGCCCGCGATCAAGGCCGCCTCCGAGCCGACTCGGCGCTGTGTCCAGCGATAGAGGGCATAGGTTGCCAGGAATGCCATGATCAACGTGAAGACTTTGGCTGCTAGCAGACTGCCGGTCCAGTATATGCCTAGGGGCAGAAACAACAGGCAGCGAAGATCGGGCAGGCCGAACGAGAAGACCGTGGTGGGGATGCGTTCTGATACCGACCAGTTCAGCAGCAGCGCGCGGGCGGCCGCCTCGTCGATGCCGAAGCCATCCAGCCGCAGGCTGTGGGTGAGAATCAAAGCGCCACCCCAACCGATAAGTACCAGTGCGGCCCAATAGCTAGGCCGCATGTGTGTCAACTGAAACCTCATTGTAGTCAAGACTCCTTGGCGGACCGCCTGCGGTTGAGCGGCCGATTGAATTCGTCCGGCTGTTGCCGGCTCAAAGGTATTTTGTGGCGGCCAGTTTAGCATTGAACCGTTCTGGTTTGGAGCATACTAGCCGCTTGCATTTTTCGTCCCGCTTCTCCACTCTGGCGGTTTGATCAACCAACCGGATTCGCTTCCCATGACTTGCCTCAGACTCGATCAGGCTATCCTCGCCTTTGGCCATGTTCCATTGCTGGACCATGCCGATTTTCAGCTTGAGGAGGGGGAGCGCGTGGGCCTAATCGGACGAAACGGAACCGGGAAGTCGAGCCTGCTGCGGGTCCTTGCCGGCGCAGCGGAGCTGGACGACGGCCGACTCTGGCGCAAGGATGGTCTGCAGCTCTGTTACGTCAGCCAGGAACCGGTGTTGGACTCCGATGCATCGGTATATGCTGAGGTGGCCCGCGGGCTTTCCGGACTGAATACCGTGCTTGCCGAATACCATGCGCTTGCTCATCAGCTGGCCGATCCCGATGCCGATCACGACGCTCTTCTCAATAAGATGCAGCCATTACAGGCGCAAGTCGAGGCCGCCGACGGATGGAGCGCGGGCAACCGTATCGATACCGTCATCGCACGCCTTGGCCTGGATGCCGACATTCGGGTCGGTGATCTGTCCGGCGGCCTGCGTAAGCGGGTGGCCCTGGCTCAGGCCCTGGTGCAGGAGCCCGAGGTGCTGATCCTCGACGAACCGACCAACCATCTGGATTTCTCATCGATCGATTGGCTGGAGGGGTTGATCAAAGGCTTCAATGGTTCAGTCTTGCTTGTTACCCACGATCGCCGCTTTCTTGACAACGTCGTTACCCGGATTGTTGAGCTGGACCGGGGCCGACTGCAGAGTTTTCCGGGAAATTTTACCGATTATCAAAGGCTCAAGGCCGCCATGTTGGAGAACGAGGCCGTTGAACAAGCCAAGTTCGACAAGTTTCTCGCCCAGGAGGAGGTATGGATCCGTCAAGGGATCAAGGCGCGTCGTACGCGCAACGAGGGTCGGGTGCGACGGCTCGAGTCTTTGCGCCAGGAACACGCCGCGCGCTTTGAGCGTTCCGGATCGGTTGATATGCAGGTCGATAGTGGCGGGCGCCCTGGGCGGATCGTGGCCGAGCTGGATCACGTCACCAAGGCCTTTGACGACCGCGTGGTCATTCGCGATTTTTCATGTCAGATTCGTCGCGGTGACAAGGTGGGTTTACTCGGGCCCAATGGGGTCGGTAAGAGCACGCTGCTCAAGATCATTTTGAGCGAACTCAGTCCCGATTCCGGAACGGTTCGCATGGGGACTCGTCTGGATGTGGCCTATTTCGATCAGATGCGCGCCCAGCTCGATGAGGATGCCACCTTGAGCGAAACGGTCAGTCCGGGGGGCGATTTTGTCGAGATCGGTGGCCGCAAGCGGCACGTCATAGGCTATCTCGGTGACTTTCTGTTCGCGCCGGAACGCGCTCGTTCCCCAGTCAAAAGCTGTTCGGGGGGGGAGCGGAACCGTCTATTGCTGGCACGACTATTTACCCAGCCGGCCAATGTACTTGTCTTGGATGAGCCGACCAATGACCTCGATATTGAGACGCTGGAGCTGCTTGAGGACCTTCTGGTTCAGTACGAGGGGACACTGTTTTTGGTCAGCCACGATCGAACCTTTCTCGACAATGTCGTGACTCAGGTGATCGCCTTTGAGGGCGATGGATGGCTCCAGGAGTACGTTGGCGGTTATGAAGACTGGCAGCGACAGAAGCTTGCCGTTGCGGATCGGATGCTCACGGAGAAAAAAGCGGTGGAGCGCTCTGCCAAAGTTCCGGCGAAGAGCGTGGATTCGGTCGGATGCGGTGGGCAGCGCCTCGACTACATGGCGCAGCGAGAACTTGAAGGGCTGCCAGAAAAGATTGAGTCATTGGAACAGGAGCAGGATGAAATTGCTCGTGTCCTGGGTTCGGGGGCCTTGTATCGCGATCAGCCCGAGCAGGCAAAAGCGCTGCAACAGCGGGCCGACGAGATTGGCGAGACCCTGATCCAGCTTATGGACCGTTGGGAAGCGCTCGAGCGAAAACGGGACGGTTCCTGATAGTCGATGTGAGGCAGCGTTCAATCTGATCCCCTTTCTGCTGACATCTGTCGTGCCGATAGCAGGGGCACAGGCGCTGCCCTGGGTCAGACGGCGTGAGCCAGCCTATTTCCCGCGTAGGCGATGGATCACCCAGAGCAGGGTGGCGATGGCGATGATGCTACCCATGACCGCGATTTCGTATTTCCTGATATCTCCAAGCGCCGACTCTATTACCCGGCCAAAGTAGTATCCGGCGCCACCGATCGTCGTGGCCCAGATCGCCGCGCCCACGACGTTGAAGAGGATGAAGCGTATCGGTTCAATCGTGGCCAAGCCGACGGCGATCGGTGTGATCGTGCGCAATCCGTAGAGAAAGCGGAATCCGAGCAGGAGTGGAACCTGGTGCCGCTCCAGATGGTGAAGGACTTTTTGCGCGCGCTCCTTCCAGTGTGGGCGCCGCGCCAACAGCGATCGACCATGGCGTCGACCCAGAAAGTAAAAAAACTGATCGCCGGCCACGGATCCGATGAATCCGCAGGCGATGACGAGATCAATTGACAGGTATCCTAGGTGTGCGGCCAGACCGCCGAGTAATAGGATGGTCTCGCCTTCAAAGAAGGTGCCAACTAGCAGGATCGGATAGCCATAGCTCGTCACCAGGCCTTCAAGCACGGTCATCCATCATCGCTTGTCGTCATTGGTCGTTTGAACGGTCCTGGATTGGTCTTGCCGTATTGATTGACAGATCTCGCTGAAGCGTATTAACAGCCTGTTAGACGGAGTAATCTAATTTAGTGAGGCGCGTGCCCCCACAACTCCTCAAGGCGGCGGTCTCGGCCGCAATT
>CAZASZ010000002.1:0-44858 GCA_964487925.1 uncultured Gammaproteobacteria bacterium | reverse complement strand
TTTAGTGAGGCGCGTGCCCCCACAACTCCTCAAGGCGGCGGTCTCGGCCGCAATTATACCGGTAGAAGCGGTATCTCAGAGGGTTTTTCTTGTAGTAGTTCTGGTGATAGTCCTCGGCCGGGTAAAACGTACTGGCTGGGCTGATTTCCGTGACGATCCCGGCCTTGAAGGGCTTTTTCTCCTCAAGTACGGCGCGTGACTTCTCGGCGATTTGTTTCTGAGCCTTGCTTATATAGAAAATCGCCGTCCGGTATTGATTGCCGTGATCGCAGAATTGGGCGTCTCGGGTCGTGGGGTCGATCAAGCCCCAGAAGGCATCGAGCAGTTGGTTGTAGCTGATCTGAGACGGATCGAAAGTGATTTTGACCGATTCCGCATGGCCGGTTCCACCTGAGGAGACCTCCTCGTAAGTGGGATTATCTTTATGTCCACCCGTGTAACCCGATATGGTTTCCACGATTCCGGGCAGCTTGTCCATATCGGATTCGAGGCACCAAAAGCAGCCTCCAGCAAAGATGGCCTGTTCAAGGTGGCCCTGGTTCATATTCGTGTCCTCCGGTTGTGCGATGGCCTGTCCCGAGAGCATGCAAAATCCTGCCAGCAGGGTTAGTAAAATGCCCGGCGACCGCGAGGATCCGGGGCCTTGTTTTAAGCGCTTGATTTGCCAAATCATGTCCAATTCTCTCTAAAATACAGAGCAAGCCCGTTGTTGCAATAACGCAGTCCGGTGGGTTTGGGGCCGTCCTTGAAGACGTGGCCCTGGTGTCCGCCACAGCGCGCGCAATGGTATTCCGTGCGTGGCAGTATGAGTCTGAAATCTATCTTGGTCTCTATGGCATCGGGCAGGGCGTCGAAGAAGCTAGGCCAGCCGGTGCCGCTGTCGAATTTCATGTCCGATGAGAACAGTGGTAGTTCACAACCCGCACACACATATGTGCCGACGCGTTTTTCATGGTTGAGCGGGCTCGAGAACGAGGGTTCTGTGTCCTCTTCCCGCAGGACAAGATAGCGTTCCCGCGGTAGCCGTTGTCGCCATTCCTCTTCGGCTAGCGTGATCCGGTCCGCACGGGGGCGTGGTCCTTCGCTAGCGGCGTGAACTCGCCCTGCCAGGAACGGCATCGTGGCCGCCATCAGGGAAACAAAGGTTCGTCGTTTCATGAAGTAAGTCCTCAATTGTTTGAATAGCGCTCTGTTACATTCATGAGACCATGAAAACCTACGTTTATTCTCAAGTAAAAATAACAATTTTGTAACAACTGAGCGGACTGGACCTTTATCCGGGATGCCCACATAATGCCGCCCTATGTTTCGCCCACTCGAATTTGCGATTGGTTTACGGTACACGCGCGCCAAGCGCCGTAACCATTTCATCTCCTTCATTTCCCTGGCCTCTATGCTCGGCATTACGATCGGGGTTATGGCCCTGATCACTGTATTGTCGGTCATGAACGGCTTCGAAAAGGAACTCCGGGCACGCATCCTCGGGGTTGTAGCTCATGCCACGGTTACAGGCCCAGGTGGCCAGCTTCAAGGCTGGCCTGATGTTGCCGAGACCGTGCGCCGGGTCGATGGAGTCGCCGGCGCGGCGCCCTATATTCAGGGGCAGGCCATGATGGTTAACGGTCGGCATGTCTCGGGTGGAATAATCCGCGGCGTTCTGCCTGATCTGGAGGGGCAGGTCTCCAATCTCGGTGAAAAGATGGTTGCGGGCCGGGTCGGTGACCTGAAGGCCGGCGACTTTTCCATCATTCTTGGCCGTGAGCTCGCCACGTCATTGCGCGTCGGCGTCGGCGACAAGGTCATGATGATCATTCCGCAAGCCACGGTGACCCCGGTGGGGACGCTTCCCCGGTTGCGCCGTTTCACGGTCAGCGGGATCTTCGAAGTGGGTATGTACGAATACGATAGCGCACTGGCGGTCATCCACGTCGCCGATGCGGCCAGACTCTATCGCATGGACAATACCGTCTCCGGGGTCCGTCTTCGTCTGACCGACCTGTTTGCAGCGCCCCGGCTCGCTACCGAGATCAGGGATGCGCTCCCGTTCGGCTATCGAGTCGTCGACTGGACGCAACAGCATGCCAATTTCTTTCGCGCCGTGCGCATGGAAAAGATGGTTATGTCGATTATCCTGTTCCTGATCGTATCGGTGGCTGCCTTCAATCTCGTCTCGACCCTGGTCATGATGGTGACCGATAAGCAGGGCGATGTGGCCATACTTCGCACTATGGGCGTCAGTCCCGGGAGCGTCATGGCCATCTTTGTCGTTCAGGGTGCCGTGATCGGGCTGGTCGGGACCTTGGCCGGGGTCGCCGGCGGGGTTGCCCTGGCCACGCATATCGATACGGTGGTGCCCGCGATCGAGCAACTCTTCGGCGTGCATTTCCTGGCGGCGGATGTCTACTACATCAGCGAACTGCCTTCCGATATGCGCTGGCCTGATGTGATCGGGATCGCAGGCATCACCTTTGTGCTCTGTCTGTTGGCGACGCTTTATCCGGCTTGGCGCGCCGCCCGCACCGATCCAGCCGAGGCCCTGCGCTATGAATAATGGCGCAATCGTCGAGGCCAAGGGACTTCGCAAGCGCTTCGGTCAGGGCGATCTGGCCGTGGACGTGTTTCGAAATATCGATATCGAGATCGCCAAGGGCGAGCGGGTCGCGATTATCGGCAGTTCGGGGGCCGGTAAGAGCACGCTTCTGCATTTGCTCGGGGGCTTGGACCAGCCGTCCAGTGGCGAGGTCCGGGTGGCGGGCGAACGTATCAACGATCTCGGGCAGCGCGCGCGCGGACGCTTGCGGAACAGGTTTCTGGGTTTCGTGTATCAGTTTCATCACTTGCTGCCCGAATTCACTGTACTGGAGAACGTAGCGATGCCGTTGTTGATTCGGGGCGTCGATCGACAGGAGGCGTATGCACGGGCCGAGAAACTGCTCGCCGAGGTGGGCCTGCGGCCCAGGCTCCGGCATAAGCCCGGGGAGCTGTCCGGCGGTGAGCGTCAGCGGGCGGCCGTGGCCAGAGCCCTGGTTGGGATGCCGGCCTGTCTCATGGCGGACGAGCCAACCGGCAATCTCGATCACTGCAATGCCGGAGATGTCTTCGATCTCATGATGTCGCTGAATGCCGAACAGGGTAGTAGTCTCGTCATCGTGACTCACGAACGCTCCCTGGCGGAGCAGATGGATCGTATACTTGTCCTGGAGAACGGCCGCCTGGTGGACGGGTAGTGACCGTGATTGGCAGAACACCACGCAGAGGATTGTGACCTAATGAACCGTAAAATCATTGCAACAGAGGCGGCGCCCCAGGCCATCGGGACCTATTCCCAGGCCGTTCGGGTCGGCGATACCGTTTATCTGTCCGGGCAGATTCCCCTGGACCCCGCAACCATGGAGCTTGTGTCGAACGACATGGAGGCCGAAATTACCCAGGTCTTTGAGAATCTACGCGCGGTCTGTCGGGCGGCAGGTGGCGACCTGTCCGGTATCGTCAAACTCAATATTTTCATGACCGATCTCGCGCATTTCGCGCTCGTCAATGAAGTCATGGCGCGTTACTTCGCACAACCCTACCCGGCTCGGGCCGCGGTTCAAGTCTCGGCCCTGCCTAAAGGCGCGCGAGTGGAGATGGATGCCGTCATGGTGGGCAGATAAGGGCGCAACCAATAAGCCGAAACCATTCAGATATCGCTGAGCCAATCGTCCGGGCGCCTGGCCTGGTGTCGTTGCGCGGCGTTGGTCCCAAGCTTGAGGAACGGCTTGCACGCATGGGTCTCGCCACGGTTTCGGACCTCGTCCTGCATCTCCCGATAAGGTATCAGGACCGTTGCCGTCTGGCCGCTGCGGGTGACATGGGCGACGGTTTCGAGGTCCTCGTCCGCGGCAGGATCTGTCAGGTGCAGTCCGGTGTCGGTCGACGGCGCGCCTTGCTCGTCGTGATCGAGACCGATACGGCGCTGATCACACTGCGTTTTTTTCATTACCATCCGGGGCTGACCGCGCGGTTAACGGTTGGCGCCCACATCCAGTGTTTCGGGCAGGTTCGCCTTTCCTTATCGGGTTTCGAGATGGTCCACCCCGAGTTCGAATGTTTCGATCCCGATGATCCGCCTGTCCTGGATGCGCACCTGACGCCGATCTATCCGACGGTTTCGGGCCTGCATCAGGCCGTTATCAGACGACTCGTGGATCAGGGACTTGCCTGGATCAATGGGCGCACTGACGATGAACTACCGAAGGTCTTGTTCGGCAAGGCTGACTGGCCGGACTTCGTCGAGGCCGTCGCATGGTTGCATCATCCTCCGGCAGGCAGTTGTGCCGAGGCGCTATTAAGCGACGCACATCCCGCCCGTCAACGTCTTGCATGCGAGGAACTCGTGGCGCATCAGCTGGCCTGCAGACGCTTGCGTCGGAAGGCCGCTTCATGGCTAGCACCGTCGATTGATGGCGGGCGCGACCTATGGGATCGCTTCGTAGACGGCCTGGCATTTAGTCTGACAGTGGCTCAGCGGCGCGTCATCGACGAGATCAAGGCCGACCTTGCTCAACCACGCCCTATGCATCGGCTCGTGCAAGGTGATGTTGGTTCGGGGAAGACCGTAGTCGCGGCGGCTGCAGTCGTCCACGCCGTGTCGAGCGGGTATCAGGTAGCCATCATGGCGCCGACGGAACTCCTGGCCGAGCAACATTTACTTAATTTCCGGAACTGGCTGGAACCGCTCGGTATCGAGGTCGGTTGGCTGTCGGGCCGCGTATCCGCCAAACACCGGAGCGAGGTCGCCGAATCTCTGGCAGCAGGGAGAACGCCGGTCCTGGTAGGGACCCATGCCTTGTTTCAGGAGGGACTGTCGTTTGCCCGGCTTGGTCTGGCTGTCATCGACGAGCAGCATCGTTTTGGTGTACAGCAACGCCTTTCCCTGCTTGAAAAAGGGCGCGATCAGGGGTCGAGTCCGCATTTACTGATCATGACGGCGACGCCGATCCCGAGAACCCTGATGATGACGGCATATGCCGATCTCGATTGTTCGATCATTGATGAATTGCCGCCCGGTAGAAAACCGGTGGAGACAGTGGTACTGTCCGTAGCGCGCCGTGACGAGGTGCTTTCCCGTGTGCGCGGCGCTTGTGTCGGTGGGCGGCAGGTCTACTGGGTCTGCACGCTGATCGAGGCCAATGAACTGTTAGAATGCCAAGCAGCCGAAGACAGTGCGCAGGACCTGATCGATGCTTTGCCGGGCCTCCGCGTGGGGCTCGTGCACGGACGTATGAAGGGCGATGAAAAGTCCCGCATCATGGCTGCCTTTCGGGCAGGTGACATCGATGTGCTGGTCGCGACGACCGTCATTGAGGTTGGTGTGGATGTCCCCAATGCCAGCGTCATGATCATCGAAAATGCCGAACGGCTCGGTCTTTCGCAGCTCCATCAGCTCAGGGGCCGGATCGGGCGCGGCGAGGCGCACGGTGTCTGTGTCCTGATGTACCAGCCGCCCCTGTCCGAGCAAGGCCAGGAGCGACTGGCGGCCATGCGCGAGACCCGCGACGGTTTCGAGATCGCGCGCCGTGATCTCGAGCTGCGCGGCCCCGGTGAACTACTGGGTAAACGGCAGGCGGGCTATGTGCGCTTCAAGGTTGCCGACTTGATCAAGGACCAGGGCATGATCCCGCATGCGAGCCGAATCGCCGGTGAGATTGTGGCGCGCCATGATGCGCAGATACCGTTTCTTCTGGGTCGCTGGCTAGGTGATGCCCTGCAGTATCGCTCCATTTGACGGGTTGGCGGCATGGCGGCGAACTCGACGAAAGTTAAAGTCTTTTAATAGGGGATTTAAAACCCCACGCCTTTAGGCAGCAATGTTGCTTTTACGCCCTCTCCCCTTGATGGGGAGAGGGGACAATCGGCCGTACGGCCGATCAATCCGGCTTTTAGCCGTAACCCGAAACCACCGGCTTTAGGCGGTGGAGTATTCACTTGATTGGGAACAAGACATTGTTGGTTGAGCGTGACAATAAGGCTAGCGACGCGGACGGCGTGACAAGGGCATCGCGTCCGTTGTCTCCTGAACTCGCCGATTGGCTGTCGGACAATTCATCTCTGACCCGTCGCCTTCGCGCCCGTTGCAACGGTGACTTCATGGTTCGCGTGCTGGGGCAACGGCGGCGGCGTCTGTTGCCGGAAGAGTCCGAGCTTCTGCAATTGCCTCGGCGCGAGACCGCGATCGTGCGCGAGGTGCTGCTGTGCTGTGGGGGCGCACCCTGGGTCTTTGCGCGGACAGTGATCCCGCTGCGGATGGTACGCGGGCCGCAGTGGCGCTTGACCCGGTTGGGTAGTCGCCCCTTGGGCGAGGCGCTGTTTACCGATCGACGTGTCCGCAGGGGCGCATTGATGCCGGTTTATGTCATACCCGGGCAGCGTCTGCACGGAATCGTCGGGCCATTGGCTGAGCGGCAGCCCGTGTGGGGTCGGCGATCACTGTTCTGGTATCCCGACAACAAGCCGTTGCTCGTCACAGAGCTGTTTCTGCCCAAGATGTGGCGGGCGTTGGCGGGAGACCGGCATGACGACTGAGTCTCAGCCACCTCGACAGGGTTTGCGCGACTATCTACACCTGATGCGGCTGCATCGGCCAATCGGAATCTTTCTGCTGTTATGGCCTGCGCTATGGGCGCTCTGGATTGCCTCCGAAGGGCATCCTGATCTCCACGTACTTGCTGTCATGGTGCTGGGAGTTGTCCTAATGAGGTCGGCGGGCTGTGTCATCAATGATTACGCCGATCGCGACATCGATCCACATGTTGCCCGGACGCATGATCGACCGATCGCGGCCGGACGGATTCAACCGAGGCAGGCGCTTGGACTATTCGCGGCGCTTTGCCTGATCGCGTTCGCACTCGTGCTGACACTGAATCTCCTAACGATCCTGCTGTCATTCGTAGGCCTCTTTCTGGCTGTGATCTATCCATTTATGAAACGGTATACCTATCTTCCACAGGTCTTTCTTGGCGCGGCCTTTGGCTGGGCCGTGCCAATGGCGTATGCCGCGCAGACTGGTGCCGTGTCGCCGGTTGCCTGGTTGCTGTTTATCGCGACGGTGCTTTGGGCGACGGCCTACGACACCATGTACGCAATGACCGATCGCGAAGACGATCTACAAGTAGGTGTGAAGTCGACAGCCATACTCTTCGGTGACGCTGATCGCTTGATTGTCGGCCTGATCCAAGGCTTGCTGTTGCTTGATCTGTTCATGATCGGTCAGCAGGCCGGGCTTTGGGCAGGCTATTTCGTCGGGCTGGTATTTGCTTCAGTACTGCTGGTGTATCAGCAGTATCTGATACGTGTGCGAGACCCTGATGCATGTTTCCAGGCCTTTATGAATAACAACTGGTTTGGTGCGGTGGTATTCTTCGCGATTGCATTGGGTTACATTCACTAATTCATCAGGAACTATGCACATGCTTCTCGCTGTACTGGCGGTCATAGCCGGTTTTGCGCTCCTTGCTTGGGGGGCGGAGCGGTTTGTCGAGGGTTCTTCGGGTATGGCCCGTTGTCTTGGCGTCTCACCGCTGATCATCGGCCTGACCATCGTCGGGTTTGGCACTTCGGCCCCGGAGATGCTGGTCTCGGGCATGGCGTCCTGGGATGGGCGCGCCGCGATGGCCGTCGGTAATGCTATCGGTTCGAATATTACCAATATCGCGCTTGTCCTCGGTGTGACGGCGCTGGTGCAGCCTCTGGTCGTGGGTTCCAGTATCCTGCGCCGGGAGCTCCCGGTCCTGTTGGTGGTCATGCTGCTCGCGCTCGGTCTCGTGATCGACGGATTCTTGAGCCGGACCGATGGCGTGATCCTACTCTGCGGCATGTTCGTCATGATTGCCTGGATTGTCTATCTGGGCTGGCAGGGGCGCGGCCACCGCGACGCCATTGAAGGCGAATTCGTCGAAGGGCTCAAGGAGACTCCGGAGATGAGCTTGGGCAAGGCTGGTCTGCTGGCCCTGACTGGAATGATTCTGATGTTTGTTAGCTCGCGAATCCTGGTTTGGGGCGCAGTTAAGATCGCGACCTTTCTGGGCATGAGCGAGCTCGTCATTGGTCTGACGATTGTTGCCTTGGGCACGAGTCTGCCTGAACTGGCCGCCAGCGTTGTCAGTGCTCTGAGAAACGAACACGACATCGCTCTGGGCAATGTCATCGGATCGAATATGTTTAATCTGCTCGGTGTGATGGCCCTGCCGGGCTTGATCGCGCCGGGCGGACTCGCGGAAGGAGTCCTGACCAGGGACTATCCCATGATGCTGGTTCTGACCGTGGCGCTCTTACTCATGGGCTATGGCCTGCATGGTAAGGGCCGGGTCACGCGTATTGAGGGCGGTTTCTTGTTACTGACATATGTCGCATATATGTACTGGATATATCTGACGAACGGCGCGGGAGGTGCGTGATGCCCAAGGATCAGAACAAAAGAGTAGGAGATCAGAATGAAAGCACGAGGCTGTGCGAACTCGGTCGAGCGGTCGTCGATATCGAGATGAAGTCGATCGGGGAGGCGCGTGAATGCATTGATGCGCGTTTTGCCGAGGCCTGCAATCATATGCTGGCCTGTAAGGGTCGGGTTGTCGTACTCGGCATGGGTAAGTCCGGGCATATCGGCGGCAAGATCGCAGCTACGCTAGCCAGCACAGGGACCCCGTCGTTCTTTGTTCATCCTGGGGAGGCCAGCCACGGTGACCTTGGCATGATCGTGCCGAGCGATGTTGTCATGGCGATCTCTAACTCCGGGGAGACTGAGGAGTTGCTGACGATCCTGCCCTTAATTAAGCGGCTCGGCGTGCCCTTGATCACGTTGACCGGAAACCCGGAGTCGGCGCTGGCGCGCGCGGCCACGGTCAATATTCATGTCGGCGTCCAACAGGAGGCCTGTCCACTGGGGCTTGCCCCTACATCGAGCACGACGGTGACGCTCGTCATCGGCGACGCGCTTGCGATCGCTTTGCTGGAGTCGAGAGGGTTCACCGCTGATGACTTTGCACGATCTCATCCCGGTGGTCGTCTCGGCCGCCGCTTGCTGCTGCTGATCCGCGACGTCATGCATTCGGGCGACCGGATTCCCAAGGTCCCGGTGACGGCCTCGCTCCGCGATACCTTACTCGAGATGACCGAGAAGGGTTTGGGTATCACGACGGTTGTTGACGAATCGGGACGGTTGCAGGGAGTCTTTACTGACGGTGACCTGCGCCGCATGCTCGACGACCGTATCGATGTCCACGAAAGCGGGGTCGCGGATGTCATGGTGGCTGACTGTAAAACAGTTTCTGCCGACATGTTAGCCGCCGAGGCCTTGCAGCTCATGGAGCGTTATAAAGTGAACGCCTTGCCCGTGCTCGGCCAGGATGCTCAGCTTGTCGGTGTCCTGAATATGCACGATCTGTTGCGGGCGGGCGTTGTATAGACGAAGAACAGAATATGAAGGGGGCATGATGGGCGACAAGAAAATACCCGAGGAGTTGTTGGCGCGAGCGGCCGCGATACGCCTGGTTATCTTCGACGTCGATGGGGTCCTGACCGATGGCGGGCTCCATTTCGATTACGAAGGACGGGAGCATAAGGTCTTTAACTCCCGGGACGGCCATGGCATGAAGATGCTCATGGAGAACGGTGTTGATATCGCCATCATTACCGGGCGCACTTCGGTCGCAGTTAGTCGTCGCATGGCGGGGCTCGGGGTCAGTCATCTCTACCAGGGGCAGCAGGACAAGGTCCCAGCCTACCAGGACCTCCTTCAGCAATTCGATCTAAAGCCGGATCAGGTGGCCTATGTTGGCGACGATGTCGTCGACCTGCCCATCATGTGTCGGGTTGGTCTGTCCGTGGCTGTTGCAGATGCACATGAACTGGTACTGGAACAGGCCCTTTGGACAACGCCGAACCCCGGTGGGCGGGGCGCAGCAAGAGACGTTTGCGAGCTTATCCTGAAAGCGCGCGGCGCCCTCGATGTGCTATGGGCGCACTATCTCGGCAGATTCTGACGGTCGAATGTGATGACGCTGTATAACGTGCGGCTAGGCGCATGAGATTTCGCTGGCATCGACGCTACGGTGTCGCGCTGTTGATCCTGGTCTTCGCGTTGAGCTGGCGTTTGTCGAGGGATTCTCAGGAGGGCGTCTCGGTCAAGGTCCAGGACGCCTCGGTCAGTACTGATTATTTTCTCAGGCATTTCAAGGCGACCCAGATCGATCTGTCCGACCAGGGACGATACACCCTGACGGGCGATGAGATGCTACACTTTGCCGGTAGCGAGGGATTGGCTACCTTGAAGCGTCCGCACATCCGTTACGCAATAGAGGGTGGCGCCCCTTGGGAGGTCAGCGCTCTGAACGGCGTGCTCGTGGAGCAGGAGCAGCGGGTACGGCTGCAGGACAACGTCAGGATCGATTATTCGGGCCGCGATCGCGGCGAGCGTCTTACGATATTCAGTGACAATATGGAGTTCCTGATCCCGGATTCGTTTGCCGAGACCCGCGATGCCGTTCGTATCGAGCAACCCGACAGCGTGACGCATGCCGTTGGGTTTCAACTCTATATGAATCAGCGTCGTTTGACGCTGATTTCGAATGTTAGGAGCAAATATCTTCCAAGCAGCCATGATCATGATTGATGTCCTAGATAGATCCAAACGGCAGGCCTTTCAGGCCGCCCGAATGACGCCCGCATTTTTCACGCCGATGCACCGGTCGATTTTCGGGTTCATGCTCTTTTGCCTGTGCTGGTTATCCTTGCCTGCCTATGCGCTGAAAGAGGACCGCCAGGCTCCGGGTAATCTCGTTGCCGACCGCGTCGATATCGATGAGGTTAAACACATCAGCACCTATAGCGGGTCGGTCCACTTGTCTCAGGGCAGCCTGAATCTATGGGCCGATGTTGTCGTTGTAAAAAGAGATGATAGGGGTATCAATATGATCGATGCCACCGGTCAGCCTGCGCGTCTGACGCTGCGTTTCGATGGTGATAAGGAGGACGCGCGATTGCGTGCCGCCAATATCCATTATTTCCCCGCCGATGGACATATCGAGCTGACGGGGGAGGCCTATATGTGGCGTGAGGGCGACGAATTTTCCGGCTATAGCATTCGCTACGACGAATCGGATGACAAGGTGATCGCGCATAGCGATGCGGCAGGCAAGGGGCGGGTCAAGGCCGTTATCCAACCTCAGGCCGAGGAATGATGGCGACGGATAACCCCGCTCAGGATTGCCTCGATGTTCGAAACATCTCGAAGACCTTTCGCGCCCGGAAGGTTGTTGATGGTGTTAGCTTGAAGTTGCGTGGCGGCGAGGTCGTGGGGCTCTTAGGGCCGAATGGGGCAGGCAAGACAACGACCTTCTATATGATCGTCGGTCTGATTTCCTGTGATCACGGCTCCATTCAGGTCAACGGGCATGTCGTTACCCACGAGCCGATGCATGTCCGCGCTCGGATGGGGATAGGTTATCTGCCGCAGGAGGCCTCTGTATTTAGGCGTTTGAGCGTTAGCGATAACATTATGGCGATCCTGCAAACGCGCAAGGATCTCGATGCCGAGTCCAGGGAGCAGCAACTCGAGGAACTCATGGATGCCTTGAAGATTCCCCATCTGAGGGACCATATAGGCATGAGTTTGTCGGGAGGCGAGCGGCGGCGCGTGGAGATTGCCAGGGCGTTGGCGACTCGGCCGCGCTTTATCCTGCTTGACGAGCCCTTTGCCGGTGTCGATCCAATTTCGGTTTTGGAGATTCAAGGCATTATCCGATATTTGAGTGAAGTTGGGATCGGGGTCCTGATTACCGACCATAATGTTCGCGAGACATTGGGAAGCTGTCAGCATGCCTATATTGTCAATGCTGGACAGGTTATCGCCACCGGTACACCGGAGGAGATTCTCGCTGACCAGCAGGTCAGAGAGGTCTATTTGGGGCAGCACTTCCGGCTATGATCCGGATGGACGCCATGGCGTTTTTTGGGCGGAGTTAGAGTATTTGCCCTGAGTCAGGCGGGCACCTAGAATGATGGCTAATCCGGGCAAGACCTGCGGGAATAAATGAGCGACAAATGAAGCAATCTCTGCAACTAAAGATCGGTCAGCAACTGGCCATGACGCCGCAGCTGCAGCAGGCGATACGCCTGTTGCAGCTGTCGACCCTGGATCTGACGGCGGAGATTCAAGAAAACCTTGAGTCCAACCCCATGCTGGAGGTGGAAGAGGAAGGGGCCGAACAAAGGGGCGACAAGGCTCAAAGTGACTCCGAGACCGCCGATCAGAAAGTCTCGCCGGATACGGAAACCGCTTCGGACAGCGCGATGGAGATGTCCGGGACCTCCGAGGACATGCCGGTCGATAGCAATTGGGAGGACACTTACGAGAGTTTGGTGCCGCCGTCGTCACCATCGGCCCAGTCCGGTGAGAGCGGCGACCGTGATCTGGACGCGATGAACAGCTCGGATGCCTCCTTGCGGGATCACCTGATGTGGCAATTGCAGATGACCTCGATTAGCGATCGTGACCGCTCGATCGCCATGGCCATCATCGATGCCATCGACGAGCGTGGATATCTGGCGACGCCGCTCGATGAAATTCTGTCGGATCTACCGCCGGAAGAAGATGATTTCGAGATGGACGAGGTTATGGCCGTCTTGCACCTGGTCCAGAATTTTGATCCCGTGGGGGTGGCTGCGCGCGATCTCGCAGAATGCCTCTTTTTGCAGCTGCAGCAACTTCCCAAGACCACGCAGTGGCTAGAGCAGACCTGCACGCTTGCTCGCGATTGCCTCGATCTGGTGGGGCGTCGTGACTACAAGACCTTGATGGCGAAACTCGGCTGCGATGAAGACGCCCTGCGCGGTATGCTGAACCTGTTACAGACCCTGAACCCCGCTCCCGGTGAGCAAATCGCCTCGCCAAAGACCGAATACATCGTCCCCGATGTCTATGTCTTTAAAGACAATGGAGTCTGGCGGGTCGAGCTCAATCTCGATGCCATTCCGAAGATTCGCATCAACAATAGCTATGCGTCTCTTGTGCGAAAGGTTGAGAGCGCCAGCGACAATGAATACATGCGCCAACAGCTGCAAGAGGCGCGCTGGTTTGTGAAGAGCATCCAGAGCAGAAATGATACCTTGCTTCGGGTGACCCGTTTTATCGTCGATTTCCAGCAGGGTTATTTCGACTACGGCGAGGAGGCAATGCGCCCTATGGTGCTTGCGGATGTCGCCGAGGCCGTGGAGATGCACGAATCCACGATCTCGCGCGTGACAACGCGTAAATATATGCATACTCCGAATGGTATTCTGGAGCTCAAGTATTTTTTCTCCAGTCACGTCTCAACCTCAAGTGGTGGGGAGTGTTCCGCGACCGCGATTCGTGCCGTAATCAAAAAGTTGATCGCCGCCGAGGATAGCCGGAAGCCGTTGAGCGACAGCAAGATTACGGCCATATTGACTGGGCAAGGGATCAATGTTGCCCGGCGTACCGTGGCAAAGTATCGGGAGGCTATGTCCATTCCCACATCTAGCGAGCGACGTCAGATGCTTTAATTTGTCGAGTCGTTGTCGGGACGGTAACCCGTCTCCGTTGAAGGAAGGTCGATATGAAGACATTAATTAATGAAGCCAGAGTTGCCTGTCAAAGAGAGATCTCCAGTAAAAAGCGGGCCCTGGAGGTTCTGAGCGAGATGCTTGCCGAAAATTATGGGGGCATGACGCCAACAGAGGTCTTTACCTGTCTTATTGAGCGCGAACGCTTGGGTAGTACGGGGTTGGGTCACGGAGTCGCGATCCCTCATGGTCGGGTCAAAGGCCTTGATTCCGCTCGTGCCGCGCTGCTCTGCCTTCAGAATGGTTTGAATTATGACAGCGTGGTTGATGATAGACCCGTGGATATCATCCTGGCTTTGCTCTTCCCGGAGGAGAGCAGTGACCAGCACCTGACTATCCTGTCGAAGGTCGCAGAATTGCTTCATGACCAGGAGCGTTGCGAGCGAATTCGGGCCGCGGCGACGCCGGAAATGGTTTATGAGGAGTTGTTCGACGAAACTGTGCTGGATGCCAGCGATGCCCGTTCCTCCAAAAAAGAGGCCAAGTAGGGCGATATCCCGCCCCTATTGATCATGACTCATGACACGCTGACGGCTGGGACCGTTTACGACCGCTACGAGCAGCGACTCGGCCTACAGTGGATGGCGGGTCATGGCGGCGCGGACCGTCAAGTGTTCCTCGCCCCTCCTTCCGGGGGCTCGAGTGACGCGACGACGGGCGCGCTTGCCGGCCATATGAATCTGATCTATCCCTACCGGATCCAGGTGTTGGGACGCGTGGAGCTTGAATATCTGTCGCGACTTGGCAAGAACTCACATGCTGATGCGCTAAAGCTGCTGTTCGGCGCCGGCCCTGTCATGATTATCGTGTCCGACGGCGAAGGTATCGGCAGTGAGCTGATCGACCTAGCCAATCAATATGAGGCACCACTGTTTGGATCATCCCTGTCGGCGGCACAGCTGATTACTTTCCTGCAATATGCGCTATCAGAGGCCGTGGCGGATACTGCTTTCGTCCACGGCGTATTCATGGAGATCTTGGGGATCGGCGTATTGTTGACTGGCGAAAGCGGCATCGGAAAGAGCGAGCTTGCCTTGGAACTCATCAGTCGCAATCATCGCCTGGTTGCCGACGATGCGCCGGAGTTTCAGCGTGTGGCTCCCGATATCTTGCGCGGAGTTTGTCCGGGAGTCTTGAGAGGATATCTCGAAGTGCGCGGTCTAGGTGTGCTCAATATCCGCGCCATGTTTGGCGACAGCGCGATCAAGACCGCCAAGCGCCTCAGCCTGATCATTCACTTGCAGCGGATGTCCGGTGAGGAACTGGCCACAGTGGATCGTCTCTGGGGGAGTCGGCAGCGAAGGATCATACAGGACGTGGAGATCGATCAGATCACGATCCCCGTGGCACCGGGCCACAATATGGCCGTTCTTGCAGAGGGGGCCGTGCGCAATCACATTCTGCTCGACAAGGGGTACGACGCGGTGCAGCACTTTATCGATCGTCAGGCCAAGACACTCAACGGCGGCTCGGCATGAGATTCTTGGTCATTAGCGGATTGTCCGGTTCCGGCAAGAGTATTGCGCTGCAGTCGCTCGAAGACCTGGATTATTACTGTGTGGACAACCTGCCGCTCAGTTTGCTGCTGTCATTCGCTCAGACCGTCATGACGGCGGACAAGCTTGGCCATGAGTCGGTTGCAGTCGGGATCGATGCCCGCAATCTGACTAACGATATGGGTAGGTTTCCCACGATCATGGATGAGATCCGCAAGCTCGGTTTCGAGTGCGAGGTCATTTTTCTCGAGGCCGGCGATGTCGTGCTCAAGAAACGATTCAGCGAGACCCGGCGCAAACATCCCTTGACGGATGAACGAACCTCCCTGGATGAGGCCATTAAGGCAGAACGCAAGCTCCTGGAGCTGATCGAAAAAAGCGCCGACATCCATGTTGATACCAGTCTCAGCAACGTCCATCAGCTGCGCGCCTTGATTCGGGATTACGTGCGAGCGGACGTGACGGCTCAGCTGTCTCTCCAGTTCATGTCGTTCGGTTTCAAGCAAGGGGTACCGGGTGACGTCGATTTTGTCTTCGATGTCCGCTGCCTGCCCAATCCTTACTGGGATCCGAAGCTGCGGACGCATAGAGGGACTGACCGGCCCGTCATCGATTTTCTTGACGCACAAGTGGGCGTCAATCAGATGTTTGAGGACCTGTCGGGCTTCCTGCAGCGCTGGATCCCTGAGTTCGAAAAGGAGAACCGGAGCTATCTGAGCGTTGCGATCGGCTGCACGGGTGGGCAGCACCGTTCGGTTTATATCGTCGAGCGCTTGGAGGCCCATTTTCGTGCCTTGAACAAGCATGTCATCGTCCGCCACCGGGATCTTCAATGAGCACGGGCGTATTGCTGGCGATGCATCCCGCTATGGGCGAGGCCATGGTCGCGACGGTCAGTGAGATTTTCGGCAAGGTGCCGGATAACGTCGTTGTGGTATCCGGTGATTCAGATGACCCCCAGTCCCTGGCCCTGAATCTTCAGCGCGGACTGCACGAGGTTGACCAGGGGGATGGCGTCGTGATCATGAGCGATCTGTATGGGTCTACACCTTGCAATATTGCAGTGCGTATCGGAAGGGAGTCCAACGTGCCGGTATTGACCGGCGCTAACCTGCCGATGCTGATTCGCCTGTTGAACTATCCCGACCACGACCTCGCGGCGCTGCTGGAAAAGGTTCGTCGAGCCGGCCGGGATGGAGTGATGTTGATTCGTCCGGGATTCGATCCCTCGACTGTTACTTGAGGTAATGACACCAGGGTGCTGACGCGCCAAGATGGCTGGGAAAGAACGTTAGATGCAGATGAATAAGGTCAAAATCGTCAATCGTCTTGGGCTGCACGCGCGGGCCGCGGCGAAATTTGTGGAGCAGGCCTCCATATATGGCAGCGAGGTCCAGCTCCAGCGCGGCAATCGCAAGGTTAACGGCAAAAGCATAATGGGGGTCATGATGTTGGCGGCTGCTTGCGGAATGGAGATTGAGATCTTCGCGGAAGGTAATGACGAAGAGCTGGCCATCAGGGGTTTGAGCGAGCTCGTAGCGAACGGATTCGGAGAGCTTTAGGTGCACGGGGCGCGCTGATGACCTTGGTCCTTGGAGGCACGCCGGTCTCGCGAGGCATTCTGATCGCGCCCGCAGTCTTGCTGCACCGGGACAGGCTGGATGTGCGCGAGGTCCGGATTGCCCCGGAGCTTGTCGGCGACGAAATTGCGCGTTACAAGGAGGCCCTGAAGGAGACGCGAAAGCAGCTGCGTTCTATCCGTAAACAAATCCCGTCCCAAACGCCGGACGAGATTGCCAGCTTTATTGACGCCCATCTCTTGATGCTTGCCGACAAGGCGCTGTCCTTGATCCCGATCAAAACCATTAGCGAGCAGTGTTGCAACGCCGAATGGGCCCTGCAGATGCAGCGCGACGCACTGGTCGCCGTCTTTGACGCCATGGACGATCCATATCTGAAGACCCGAAGGGACGACGTCGACTATGTCGTGCGTAAGATCCTTCAGAACCTGCTGAATATCACAGGGAGTCAATATGAGGCCCTTGATGGACGATTAGCGAACAGTGTTCTGGTTGCCGATGACGTGTCGGCGGAGGAGGTCATGACGTTTCATGGCATGAAGGTGGCCGGTCTGATCACCGAGCAAGGGGGCGCGCATTCGCATGCAGCGATCCTCGCGCGCAGTCTGGGTATGCCGGTCGTAGCCGGCGCGCATTGGGCGCGAAGATATCTGCGAGATGGCGATACCATTGTGCTTGACGGCCTGAGAGGCCTGATCCTGGCTACCCCGTCGGATGTCGAGCTGAATTATTTTCGTCAGCGCCAATCCGAGATCATGGACTACGTCCGGCGTCTGGAGGTCGTTCGCTCCGGCCCCACGCGCTCTATGGACGGTTGCGCCGTCGCCCTGATGGCGAATATTGAGCTACCGGAGGATATCCAGGCGGCGGAGGCCGTCAACGCCGAGGGCATTGGTCTCTATCGCACCGAGATGCTTTACCTTCAGCAGATTGCGGAGCCTGACGAGGAACTGCAATACCTTGCCTATTTGGAGGCCGTGCGCGTCCTCAACGGCAAGCCTCTGACGATCAGAACGCTGGACCTGGGAGGGGACAAATGTTTTAGGGATGGTGAAGAACATCATGCCAACAAAAGCAATCCAGCGCTGGGCCTGCGCGCAGTGCGGTTGAGTCTCCGTGATCAGGAGGTCTTTGGTCAGCAGTTGCGCGCGATCCTTCGGGTTTCGGCCGAAGGCCCCGTGCGACTCATGCTCCCGATGTTGACCTCGCTGGAAGAACTTTTTCGAATCAAGTCCTTGCTGGATGATCAGCGGGAGATCCTTGCGGCGCTTGGCATGCCCTTCGATGAGCGTATGCAGGTCGGGGGCATGATCGAAGTACCGGCGGCCGCGATTATCGCCGATCAGTTTGTACGCCATCTGGACTTTCTCTCGATCGGAACCAATGACCTTGTTCAATATACCCTGGCCGTGGATCGCATGGATGAGGATGTCGACTATCTCTACAACCCGTTGCACCCTGCCGTGCTTCGTCTACTCAAGATGACGATCGACGCGGGCCTCAAATCGGGGGTGCCGGTCGCGCTATGTGGAGAACTCGCCGGTGACACCCGTTTCACGCGGTTGTTGCTCGGTCTTGGGTTGCGGGAGTTCAGCATGTATCCGGCGACCTTGCTTGAGGTCAAGGACGTGATCGCAAGGAGCGATATCTCCCGTCTTGAGCAACACATGCAGTTCCTCGATCAACTCTCGACGGCCGAAGAGGTCCTCTCTTTCGTCGCGGGGCTTAACGCCGAGCCCTGAGTCGGCCTTTACCGCATCGGCATCGCGATGTTCGCGATGCGTTCGACAGTCCCCGCAACATAGCATAAACTGCGACGTCGTTATCGTGCTGGTGGTCTCGCCGGCATATGAACAAAGGCTTCGGGAGGCGCCGAATCGTTTGGCGCCTCCTTGGTTGTCAGGCCCCTGGAGTTAAGTGATGTCGCTTTCAGTCGCAGGCAGAGAGACACATGAACGTCGCCTACAGACGTTCAAGCATGCCTTAGAGCAGGGGGCGCTCTCCAACCTTCGTCAGATGATCAACGGCCTCCATCCCGCCGAGGTCGCTCATCTACTTGAATCTTTCCCCGCCGAGGAGCGTGAGCTGCTCTGGGAGATGGTCGATCCGGAGAAGGACGGTGATGTCCTGCTCTACGTCAATGACGAGGTGCGCGCCAGTCTGATCCGCGAGATGGGGCATCACGAGTTGGTGGCGGCCGCCGAAGGTCTTGATACCGACGACCTTGCCGACTTTCTTCAGGACCTCCCGGACGTCGTGATCAAGGAGGTTCTGCAGTCCCTCAACGAGCAGAACCGTCAGCGTCTTGAGTCCGTCATGTCCTATCCGGAGGATACGGCCGGCGGACTCATGAATACCGATACCATCACGGTCCGCCCCGACGTGACGCTGGACGTGGTGTTGCGCTATCTGCGCATGCGTGGTGACCTCCCCGAGGCCACGGATCGGCTCTATGTCGTCGATCGCGGCGATCGCTATCTGGGCGCCTTGACGCTGTCGGCGCTACTGACACGGCCGGAAGACCAGATCGTCGCGCAAGTCATGGACCGGGGGATCGACGCGATACCGGCGCTGTCGCCTGATCGCGAAGTCGCGAATCTGTTTGAAAAGCGAGATCTTGTCTCGGCGCCCGTGATCGACGAACAGGGCAAACTGGTCGGCCGTATTACCGTCGATGATGTCGTCGACGTGATTAGAGATGAGGCCGATCACTCTCTCATGAGCATGGCCGGTCTGGATGAAGAGGACGATATGTTCGCGCCGGTCCTCGTCAGCGCCCGCAGTCGGGCGATCTGGCTGGGTATCAACCTCTTCACTGCCTTTTTGGCATCCTGGGTGATTGGCCTCTTCGAGGCCACTCTGGAGCGAGTCGTCGCGCTTGCCATCTTGATGCCCATTGTGGCGAGTATGGGCGGTATCGCGGGCAGCCAGACGCTGACGCTCGTTATCCGGGGCCTGGCCATGGGGCGCGTGGGCTCGGCCAACGCCCGGCGCCTACTGTTGAAAGAGCTAGCCGTGGGGCTGCTGAATGGTGTGTTGTGGGCCGCGGTCGTGGCGGCGATCGCGATCCTGTGGTTCGACGACTACCGGATCGGCGCAATCATAGCTGTCGCCATCATCCTGAACCTTATCTTCGCGGCCTTTTCGGGGGCGGTGATCCCGCTGTTCCTGCGTCGTATAGGTGCGGATCCGGCGCTTGGCGGCAGTGTCATGTTAACTACGGTAACTGATGTGGTCGGCTTTATAGCGTTTTTAGGGCTGGCTACGATTTTTCTACTATAGCAGGGTCACTGCCGAAAAATTTCGACAGCGAGCTTTTGCTATATCTGCTATAGGCAATACCAGCGCTCTAGGGTTGGCGTTGGTCGCGGATCAGCGCCTTGAGTTCATTCAAGGCCGTTGCAAAGTCGTCATTGATAATGCAGTAGTCGTATTCCCTCGCATGCGACATCTCCTCGTCGGCTTGCTGCATCCGGCGTGCGATGACTTCCTCGTCATCCTGTCCGCGTGCTCGCAGACGTTCTTCGAGCACGGCCTTCGACGGTGGGTTGATATAGACCGTGATGGCATCCGGGCACTTTTCCCGCACCTGTTGCGCGCCCTGCCAGTCGATCTCCAGGATCACATTCTTGCCCGCCGCCAGTTGTTCCTCTACGGATTCCCGCGTTGTGCCATAGGCGTTATCGAAGACCCAGGCATGTTCCAGGAAGGCATCTGTTTCAACCAACTCGCGGAAACGGGTTGTTGATACGAAATGGTAATCCCGACCCATTTGTTCGCCGGGTCTGGGCTGGCGGGTCGTGTGGGAGACCGAGACCACGACGTCGGTCATGTCGCTGACGACACCCCGGACGAGACTGGTCTTGCCCGCGCCAGATGGGGCCGACACGATAAACAACTTGCTCATTGATTACTCCACGTTTTGGATCTGTTCACGCATTTGTTCGATGACGACCTTAAGCTCGAGCGCTACTCGGGTCAGCCGCATATCATGCGCCTTGGAGGCCAAGGTATTAGCCTCGCGGTTGAGTTCCTGCATCAGGAAGTCCAGCCGTCTTCCGACGGGTTCATCGGCATCAAGGAGGCGCTGAACCTCCTCGATGTGCAGGGCGACCCGGTCGAGTTCCTCGTGGACATCGGCGCGTTGTGCTATGAGGGCTATTTCCTGCTCCAGTCGATTCTCGTCGAGGCGGCTGCTCAGATCATCGAGCCGTTCCCGGAGCCTATTTCGCTGATTTTCGAGTAACTCGGGCAGGATATCCCTGAGCCCCGAGATCTCTTCCAGGACGATCTGGCAGCGGGATTCAAGCAGGGGGCGGATGCGTCCCCCCTCCGCGCCGCGGACTCCGCAAAACTGTTCCAGGACCTGCCCGAAGAGTCGCTCCGCTGCCGTTTTCGCGGCCTTCAGATCGATAGAGTTCACCTCGATCATGCCTGGCCAGGCAAGTAAGTCCATGGGGTTGATGGCGACCGATCTGCCAGGGCGATTCCCAATTAGATCCTCGACGCGGTGTGCAGCGGTTAGCAGTCGCTTGAGCCTGGTCTCGTCCAGGTTAAGTGGTTGTTGGCCGGAAACCGGAGGCTTGTGTTTGAGGCTGCACTCGCATTTGCCGCGGCGAATGCGTGCGCCTATCCGGTCGCGGACGAAGGGCTCGAGGTCGCGAAAATCGTCTGGCAGGCGGACTGAAATATCCAGAAAGCGGTGATTGACGCTGCGCAACTCCCAGGATAACGCCCCAAAGCTCCCTTGTTCTTCCTGGCACGAAAAGGCGGTCATGCTGTACATGGCGTGTCTCGATATCGGGTCATGGCCGTATATTAACAGGCTATTTGAAAATGCGCCGAGGGGTGTTCCCAATAAGCCTGTTCGACATTGTGCATCCGCCTGCCTGCGTGGCGGGCACCACGCACTTTAATGTCTTTTAATAGGGGATTTAAAATCCCACGCCTTTAGGCGGCAATGTTGTTTTTACTCCCTCTCCCCTTGAGGGGGAGAGGGTTGGGGTGAGGGGTGAAGGTTCCGAGGTTGTTTTATGAGCCCTCACCCTAACCCTCTCCCAGTTTTGGGAGAGGGGACAATCGGCCGTACGGCCGATCAATCCAGCTTTTAGCCGTAACCCGAAGCCACCGGCATTAGCCGGTGGAGTATTCACGTCATTCATGCCCTTGCCGATAAGGTAGAGACGCGAAGTATTGTTGACTGGGTGAATGGATTAATGAGTCAGGAACCGAATCCGGATGAGGGTGTCCGGCGCATATGAATAAACGAAGATATTCGAGATATTCCGTAAGCCTTGAGGGCCGGTGTGTCCTGAGCAACGGGCGGGCCTACCCTTGTCAGATTCAGAATCTGTGCATGGGTGGCATGTTTATCGAGCTCACGGACCCTGCCGCGCAGGCGGCGATCCATCTCGATGAGCAGTTGACTATCCAGTACTCGATTCCCGGCGGACAAGCGAGCAGGGGCGCCTTCAATGCAAGCATTGTTCGTGCCTATGATCTGAGCGTTGGCTTGGCCTTCATCGCACCCGATCTGACATTGGTTAAAGGCCTGATCGACTATGCCAGGGACCTAGATCAAAGCCGCGCCAGCGACCCCGTTGGCGCCGTTCACCCCCCTTTACGTTCACCGGACAAGGTAATCGCCGCCTGTCAGGCGAAAGTGATTGTCGCTGTGCCTGCCTTGATCGATACTTTCATGAAGTCCTGCTCGGACGAGATTTTCAACAAGGTAGGCGCGGTCAAGAATCTGATGATGCAGAACGCATATTTTGCCGCGATCACGATGATCAGATGTAAGTCCGATGAGTTCAGCGAGCGATTTATAGCCTCGATCAGGCAGTCATTCGCGACGCAGCCTGCGGATCATCTGTCGCCGGACATTAATGAGGCGTCGATCAACGAACTCACGTTAATGGATGACGGACTCTTTGAGGATTGGCTCGCGTCCGCAGACATCATCTGTCATGTCGAATCAAAGAACAGGACTGCCTTGTCGGCGCTTCGACAACGCTTGAGTCAACTCTATGGCCGGGAAATCGATGCCGAAAACAATCCGTTGGGGCCATTGATCTTCTCCGATGCATTACAGGCCGCGCTCAAACCGTGGCTGTTCGAACCCGAAATCTATTAGATTTGCTTCTCTGTTTTCCGGATCCATCTGGTCGAGGCTTGTGAATCCCTTTACGAGGACCTGAATCAAGTCTTGATCGAGGCAGGCATCCTGCCCGATCTGCACTTCCGTGCGCCCCAGCGTAAGAACCATAAATTACCTCAGCCCGAGGAGGCCGTTGAAGCAGGGCCTGTCGAGGACCTGACGCAGCCATCGCCTCCCGGGAACGATGTCTCTACAGTTGCGCCTGATCAGCGCACGATCGTCGAGATCGTCGATGACATCCAGAGGCTGCGCGAAGAATTAATTCATCAGGCCCATCAGACCGATGTCGACGACACCGATATATTTGTATCAGGCATGTCGAGCCGATCTCAGAGCGAGAGAAAGGGTAACTATTCCGTCGAGGAGCTCATGGGCGCCCTGGATGCGATCCATCTTGCCGGAGAGTCAAAAGTTCAACCTCAAGTCCAGTCGCAGTCAGAAATTCAGACCGAGACGCAGACAAGCCAGACCGATTTTCTGTCCAAAGTTGACTCGTATCTCCAGAAAAGGACGGGTGAACGGCGACAGTTCCCCCGTAGAGAGCGCGGCATCATGGACGTGGGGAATCGCATCTTTACGTCGTTGCGGGGGGATCCCCAGGTGTCGGGGCAAGTCAAATCCTGGCTCCAGGAGCTCGAGATACCGCTCATGAAGTTGGCGTTGAAGGATGATGCCTTCTTAATGGATAGAGACCATGTCCTGCGTCGAATCATCAATAACGTCTCCATGCTAGAGCTCTATGGAGACGATGAAGATGGATTGGGCGACAACGCTGTATGTCAGAAGATCGACAGCCTCATCAAACGGATCGTCCAGTACCGTTCCGGTGACGATGCCAAGATCCTGAAGAAGGCTTTGCATGAGCTCGAGCTCCTTGTCGAGATTCAGAACGATGCCTATCACGAGAACTTCAACGAGGTCGTCAAGGGCTGTCTCGAAGAGCAGCCTTTGTTGAAGCAGGCCAGCGCAGGCGATCCGGTTGCCTGGGATAAGCTATCCTTTTTGAAAGAAGCCGCGAATCCAGAGCCCGAAGATGTTGTCAACATACCGGGTTTTGCCGATTGGCTGGCCCAGGTGCACAGACTCAAGCTCAATACATGGATCGTGCTGAAGGACGAATCCGACAATATGTGCAGGCTAAAACTGGCCTGGGTGACCA
Organism: uncultured Gammaproteobacteria bacterium; assembly: GCA_964487925.1. GTDB lineage: Bacteria > Pseudomonadota > Gammaproteobacteria > SZUA-140 > SZUA-140 > RI-283. The sequence continues at coordinate 20,846 of CAZASZ010000002.1, read as the reverse complement.
AACATCTGGACCGGTTCGTGTTCGTGAATCTGCGCGGGCAGAAGGAAATCACGTTGACCGATCGGCAATTGGCCAGAGACTTCATGACAGGCCAAGCCGAGGTGCTGGATAACGCCGATGATCCCGCCATGGATCGAGCCCAGCACACGATGTTGCAGAAATTGCATCACCAGCTGATTCATGAGACGACGCATGACGGCGTCACGAACCTGCTCAACCGTCGTGAGTTTGAAAAGATGTTGGGAAGGTGCATGCTGGATGATGCAGAAACACAGACGCCCAAGGTCTTGTGTTGCCTTGATCTGATCCAGTTTCGGGTCATCAATGAGTCGTGTGGTAGTACGGCGGGAGACAGACTGCTGCGTGAAGTCGCGGATCGTCTCCGCACAGCGTTTGGCAAGGCGCCGCTGGCGCGTCTAGGCAACGATGTGTTTGTCATCCTGCTGGAAAGCGATGAGGATGCAGCATGTGCGCAGATGGATCGTCTTCAGAATGAAATGAGTTCGGAGACCTTCGTCAGTGACCAGAAGCGTTATCCGATTGCGCTGAATATCGGCTTGGTCCCGGTGACCGATAGCGCCGCGCACCCGGCCAGCCTGTTATTGGCGGCCGAGGACGCCTGCCGCAAGGCCAAGCAGTCGGACGGCGAAGTTTGTGTCCTGGCTTCGGAGCCTGTCGAGGACCCCGAGACCGCTAAGGCATTGGAATGGCTGGTCAAGGTAAACGAGTCGATTCAGGCTCGGGAAGTGCATCTGCGTTATCAGCCGATCGTGACCGTTTCGGGACCGCATGCCGGGGCAGTGCATCACTCCGAGATTCTACTTTCGGTCCTTGGCGACGACGGAAAGCCCGTGTCGCCTCAGGATTTCGTGCTCGCCGCGGAGCGGTTTAATCGCATGCCGGCGCTTGATCGTCTGATTGTTCAAGAGGCTTTTGCATGGGCCAGTACGCATCCGGATCTCATCGCGAAGACGGGCTCGTTGGCCATCAACCTTTCCGGTAAGTCGCTCAACGATCCAGCCTTTCTCTGTTTCCTGATGGACCTGATTCAAACCACGGGTGTCTCGGTCGAACACGTAAGTTTCGAGGTCACGGAGACCGCTGGTGTCAACAGCATGAGTCAGGCATCGGCCTTCATCGAGACCGTCAGGGCCGCAGGTTGCTCGTTTTCCCTGGACGACTTTGGCAGCGGCATGTCCTCATACGGTTATCTCAAACACCTGCCGGTGGATTTTCTGAAGATTGACGGCGCCTTTGTGCGCGCCATGGACAAAAACCCCGAGGACTTCGCGATCGTCAAATCGATCACCGAGATCGCGCACTTCATGGGTAAAAAGGTCATCGCCGAATGTGTCGAGAACGAGCAAATTCTGAATCTGCTCGGTGAAATCGGCGTCGATTACGCCCAGGGTTACCACGTTGGCAGGCCCGCGATGCTAAACGAACTGGTCGCGGAATACGGCGATCAGATCACTCCGTCTCAGGCGGTATAACCGTAACGCGCCGACAGGCAGTGCTGCTCCCCCGGCGGCAACTCGATAGCGTCATTGACTGCATTCGCGGTTTCCACGCAGACCATGTTGAGATGACCCGATTCGCCCATGTCCCCCATTCGCTCGGCCTTTTCCTCCCAAGGATTCCATATGACGGCCGAGCTTGAGCCCTTGCTGACAATCGAAATCGTACGATCCAGCAATGGATCGAAGATCGAGTACTCGTCCGGGCAGTCGAGATAGATTCGGTCGACCTCGGAGGAGATCGTCACCGGACCTGTTTGTAGTGCCTCGCCACCGTTGACCTTATCGACATAGGTGCATTGATCGAAGCCATGAACCTCGATCTGCCGGACGTCGCCGACGAGAAAATAGGTGTGCAGGGCCTGTGTCAGTCTGTAGGTCTCTTCGCCACCATTGAAGGTCTCGAGTTCGAGAAGGATGTCTCGCCCGACCTCAATTGAGAGTCGTACCTCGAGCGCGTCCGTTGGGGCGGATCGCTCGGTTGGTCTGGGCAGGGCAAGGACCAGTCGGGTGCCTCCGTCGGGCAGTGATGAGGTTTCCACCGGCGCCCATGGAGTGGTGCGAGCGAAGCCGTGGGCGGGCGCGTTAGGCTCAGTAGGATGCGGCCCGAACCACGGCCAACACACCGGAACGCCGCCGCGGATCGATTTCCCCGTGGCATATCGGACGTCCTTGCTAAGCCACAACAAGGGCTGTTTCCCGCTGGCCTGGAAGCCCAGTACATGCGCCCCTTGCAGCGCTATCGAGGCTCGACCCAGCTCGTTCTCGATCTCAACGAAATCCAATCCACCATGGCCGTTTACAAAGCCCAACTCACCGGGGAGTGCCAAATCTTCGAATATGGAAGTGCTCGAACCCATATTTTCCTCCTGATCTGCATTTTTTATCGCTTGACGCCACGTAAAAAGGCCGTGTCTACTGAGTGTTTCGCGCAACCATGCCGTAGTTTGTTGGCTGCGTGGCGTCTATTAATACCACGAGTGGAGATTGATGGGGGAGCATCTCGATATCATCTGGCTCATCGTCGCCTTCGTCTTCGGGCTGGGGGCGTATCTCGTGGGCCTCCCACCGCTGGTCGGATACCTCTGTGCGGGCGTCATCCTGAAGCTGGCCGGGTACATCCCGACAGAACTCTTTTTCACGCTGGCTGAGTTTGGCGTCATCCTGCTGCTCTTCAGTATCGGGCTCAGACTCAGACCGGCCAGTCTGCTCCGCCCTCGGGTATGGGGGGTGGCCGGGGTACACATGGTGCTGGGGCTGCTTTGTGGCTGTGCGCTGCTCAAATGCTTGATCATCGCCGGGATCCCCATGTTCAGCGGGATGGGGGCGGGCACGATGTTGTTCATCGGATTTGCGCTAAGTCTGTCCAGCACCGTATTCGCGGTCCAGGTCTTTCAGGCACGTGAGGAGCAGGACGCTCGCTACGGCCAGATTGCTATTGGGATCCTGATCTTTCAGGACCTGATGGCGGTACTCGTCATGGCTGGGGCCATCGGTGAGCCGCCACCGATCTGGGCTATTGGCTTCCTGTTATTGATTCCACTGCGTCCTCTGGTGCACCGGGGTCTGGATCGAATCGGACACGACGAACTGTTGATATTGTTCGGGGTCGTCCTCGCCATAGGCGGTGGCGAACTATTCGAGATGGCGGGGCTGCAGGGTGACCTAGGCGCACTGTTGTTGGGGATGTTACTGGCCGGGCATGCGCGCGCACACGAGCTGTCACAGGGTCTCCTGGGGTTTCGCAATCTCTTTCTGATTGCTTTTTTTGTCAGTATCGGCCTGCAATCGATGCTAAGCTGGGATATATTGCTCGCTGCCTGCCTGTTGCTGCCTTTGCTCTTGATAAAGTCGGTTTTATTATTCGGCGTGATGCTACTCTCCAGACTGCGAGCGCGGACGGCTGCCCTGGGTACGTTGAGTCTTTCCACCTATAGTGAATTCGCGCTGATTCTGGGAGCGTTTGCCGTGCAAAGGGGGTGGTTGACCCCCGATTGGTTGGCCGTGATCACGCTCTCTGTCGCCTTGTCATTTGTGCTGGCCGTACCCTTCAATCTTTTTGCGCACCGCATCTACGCGCGCTACGGGCCCGTTCTGGCTCGTTTTCAGTCGTCCAGCCTTGTCGCCGATGAACGCCCAATAGAGCCGGGTCAGGTCGACGTACTCATCTTCGGAATGGGGCATATCGGTATTGGCGCCTACGATGAGTTGGGCAAGCATGGCGATCTGGCCATGTTGGGCGTGGATATCGATCGCGAGGCGGTGCAGCGACTCGTTGGCGAGGGCTATCGGGTCATTCGCGCCAGCGCCACCGATCCGGAATTTTGGGAGCGCTTTCAGATCGCCCATCAGGAGATTCGTTATATTCTGTTGACCATGCCTCTCATTGAGAGTCAGCTGTTTGTGGCGCAACAGTTGCGGCGTATGGGCTATCTAGGGCATCTGGTCGCCATCGCCCGCTATGCGGAACATGCCGACATCCTGCGCCGGGCAGGTGTGGATCACGTGCTTGAACCGGCCGGATTGGTGGGGGCGGGGCTTGCGGACTACGTGCTGAATGAGCGCTTGGAATGGCCGGGGGTTCCTTCGGGGTGATGGTTATCGGCGATGGTGTTGAAACGGTATCGGGAAAGGCAATAGAATTCATCTATTCTTGAACTCCGGTCATACTGCCGATGAAAGGGATGCAGGTCCCCACTCGCGGTTCCGGGGCAGCATGGGCGGAGGTCGTTGTGGCATCCTTAGCCCGACGACATTCGGAGGTTCGCTTGGACGTAACCAAACCGACTTTGCCGACGACTGTGACGAGTGTCAGGGCCAGCAACAGGTCCGGATCTTCGACCCAGGAGCACGATCACGGTCTCTCTAATCCCGCGGTGCGGGAGCGCGATACACGTGAAGATCGACGCTCGTCCGGGGATCGCCGGCAAGGCGAACGCCGTCGCGCGGATGACGGCCCGATGCTGGATACGCGGAGTGGAGAGGACCGCCGCAAGCGTCCGAGACGGGAGACCGATCAACCGTCCTGCGGCGAAGACGATAAGCCGTCTTCCGGTATCGACGTATTCGTCTGACCGTCACGGTTTTCCAAAAAACATTTCGTCCACCCAGACTTGAGTATCAATATGCCGTCATTGACCCCTTCGATTATCCGCCGTTGCTACCTTATGGGCGCTCTGGTTTCAATCATACTAATCGCGGTCGCGCTCTATTTTCAGTATGTGATGAAACTTGAGCCCTGCCCCTTGTGTATCTTTCAGCGGGTAGCGGTGATCGCCCTCGGCCTGTGGATGGGGGTCGCAGCCATCGTAAATCCCGTCACTTGGGGGCGGCGCATTGTGGGTATTGTGACTGCGCTGCTGGCGCTAGCGGGCGGCGCCGTTGCCGGACGACAGGTCTGGTTGCAACATCTTCCAGCGGATCAAGTGCCGACCTGTGGCCCCGGTCTTGATTACATGCTGGATATGTTCCCCATGCGCAAGGTGTTCGACTTGGTCTTTCGTGGCTCCGGCGAGTGCGCCGAGGTGCACTGGACCTTCCTGAGTATGAGTATCGCTGAATGGATGATGGTGGTCTTTGCCGGATTCATCCTGTTTGGCGTCTTCATCGCGATAACGCGCTCCCGGCCGTCCTGAGTATTTCTGCCGCCACTTCAACCCCAACAGTTGTCGACAGGCGCGTAAGGTACGCTACCCGTTGCACTCCACGTGCGAATAGCATAGAATCCGTGCCTCTTTAAGAAAGGGCTGGCGTGTTGCCTTAGGGTGGCTGATCGGCTCGACCTCCTTGCCTTACCACTGGTTGGAAGGCTGACGAACCCGTAAGGAGCATTATGCGACACTACGAAATCGTGTTTCTGGTCCACCCTGACCAGAGTGATCAAGTGCCTGCCATGATTGAGCGCTACCGCGCTTCGATTGAGGGGCACGGCGGATCCATTCATCGCCTGGAAGACTGGGGCCGTCGTCAACTGGCCTATCCCATCAATAAGGTTCACAAGGCCCACTATGTCCTCATGAATATCGAGGCCAATCAGGAGGGATTGGACGAACTGGCTAGCGCCTTCCGTTTCAACGACGCCGTCATCCGCAATCTTGTTGTCACCAAGAAAGAGGCCGTTAGCGATGCCTCTCCGCTGGCGAGGAGCAACGACGAACGCGCAAGCGACAGTGATCAGCGACCCGACAGAGCTGAAGCCAAGCCTGCCGAAGCAGTTGAAGCCCCTAGCGAGGAAAAGGCCGAGACGACAGAAGCCGAGCCTGCTGAGGCCGAGGCTGAAACGGAGAAGGCCGAGGACTGAGTCTTCGGCTACGCGCCCCGTACTTTGCTGGGCGCCCTTAGCGGATTGCAACACTAAACAGAATTCAGGAGATTGTTATGGCGCGTTTCTATCGACGCAGAAAGTTTTGTGCCTTTACGGCGGATAACGTCAAAGAGATCGATTACAAGGATCTGGCGACGTTGAAGAACTATATTACCGAGACGGGCAAGATCGTTCCGAGCCGCATCACCGGCACGAGCGCGAGGTACCAGCGCCAACTGGCCACGGCCGTTAAGCGCGCGCGTTATATCGCCCTGTTGCCGTACTGCGACGCCCATTGATCGGCCCCGGTCCCCGCTTTTGGTGAGGGGGGCCGCTAAGGCATCGATATGATAGAGCGGCTAGCCTCGTTCATATTGCAGGGAAGGATGAAGGCCGTCCTTTGGGTGGCCTGCTTTGCCGCCTTGTCGATGTTGCTGCCGCCGCTCGGGCACCTCAGCGGCGGCGCGCTCGCCCTGGTCGTCCTTAGGCAGGGTTTGCGCGAAGGCATGCTGGTGATGTTGTTGGCGACAGTGGCATTGGGTCTAATGGGGGGGCTTTCGCACCTTGCTCAGTCACTTGTGGTCGTGTTCCTGATTGTGACCACAGCGATGTTTTGGGCGCCGACGCTTATTGTGGCCGCGGTGTTGCGGAGTAGTCGGTCCATGGGATTGGCGCTCAGCGTCGTCAGCTTCGTTGCGGTTGGCCTCCTGTGCTTGCATGCCCTGATCGTGGGCGATGTGACGGTGTGGTGGCGGTCGGCCCTGGAGTTGACGGTGGGTCCGGTCTTAAACGGGCCGGAATCACCGGTACAACCCGGAGATGTCGGCAAGATCATCGAAGGCATGGCTATGGTCGCCAGTGGCATGGTCGCTGCGACCATCGTCTACACGGCCATGATCAACCTATTTCTGGGCCGCTGGCTACAGGCATTGTTGTACAATCCGGGTGGCTTCAAGGATGAATTCCAGCGTATCCACCTGGGCTGGAAGATGGCGGTAGTCGCGCTCGGGGTGTTATTGGTCAGCACCGTGACGGGTGGCGGGTTGGGGCACTTTGCCTTCAATCTGCTCCTGGTTCTGGTTGCGATGTTCTCGATACAGGGCCTGTCCCTCGTGCATGCCACGGTACAGATCATGGGGGCGAACCGCGGTTGGCTTATGGGTTTGTACGGCCTGATGGTGTTTCTGTTTCCGCAGGTCATGATTGTGTTATCCGCGGCAGGGGTTGCCGATAGCTGGTTGAACTTTCGTCGTCGCCTTTCCGGCCGGCAAGGCTGAGCCTGCTGAAATTTTATATGAGGGCGCGGTGTATCGCGGCCAAAACGAATCGTTGCCACGTAAATTGTTTAGATAGAGGTGTCAGATGGAAGTCATTTTGTTGAGTAAGATCGAAAACCTGGGTGATATCGGCGAGCTAGTCAATGTTAAATCGGGTTATGGCAGGAATTTCCTGATCCCACAGGGCAAGGCTACGATCGCCAATGAAGCCAACCGGGCTATGTTCGAGGCCCGTCGCGCGGAGCTGGAAAAGGCCGCTGCGGAAGCCCTGACTGCTGCCCGTGCTCGCGCAGAGAATCTGGGCGGCATCAGGGTCGCGATCAGCTGCAAGGCCGGTGAGGAAGGCAAACTATTCGGTTCCGTCGGCACTGCGGATATTGCCGATGCCGTCACGGCCATAGGGATCGAGCTGCTCAAGCATGAGGTTCGCCTTTCCGAGGGCACCATCCGGGAGCTTGGTGAATACCCGATCGAGCTGCACCTTCATCCTGAAGTCAACGTGACCATCACGCTGGAGATTAGCGCCGAGGAGTGATCTCCTCTCTAGACATGAGGTCGGCGCCCCATTGCGGTAGGTATTGATGACCAGATCAACTGAGTCGATCCGTGTTCCGCCGCATTCGGTCGAGGCGGAACAGTCTCTCCTGGGCGGCCTGCTCATTGACGGCCGCGCCTGGGATGACGTCGCCGATATCGTCACCGAGGACGATTTTTACCGGAATGATCATCGCCTGATCTTTTCGGCAGTACGCAATTTGAGCGGCGAGGGAACGCCGGTCGATGCCGTGACCATTGGCGAATTCCTCAGCCGACACGCCAAGCTCGACGATATCGGCGGCATGGCCTATCTAGGCGATCTGGTCAGTAACACCTCCGGCTCCTCCAACATCAAGTCCTATGCCGCGATCATTCGCGAGCGCTCCATTCTGCGCCAGCTCGTTCAGATCAGCACCGACATCGGCAACTATGCCTTCAATACCGAAGGGCGATCCAGCTCCGAAATCCTCGACCTCGCCGAACAGAAGGTCTTTAATATCGCCGAGCAGGGCGCGCGGGGTAACAAGGGCTATCGAGCGATAAAGGACCTCCTGGGCGCTGTGACCGAGCGTATCGACCTGCTCTATCACAACGACGAGGACTGTACCGGTCTGCCAACCGGGTTTACTGATCTTGATCACAAGACCTCCGGGCTGCAACCGGCCGATCTTGTGATCATCGCCGGGCGCCCGTCGATGGGTAAGACCAGCTTTGTCATGAATCTCGTGGAGAACGCCGCCATCAAAAGCCGCCAGGCCGTTGCGGTATTCAGTCTTGAGATGCCGGGCGAGGCGCTCGTCATGCGTCTGTTGTCCTCACTTGGGCGTATCGATCAGCAAAAGGTCCGTTCCGGTAAGCTCAGCGATGACGATTGGCCGCGTTTGACCTCGGCCATGAGCCTGTTGGGTGATTCGGCGATCTATATCGACGACACCCCTGCCCTGAGCCCCAGCGAATTACGCGCCAGGGCGCGCAGGATCAAACGCGAACATGGCGACCTGGGTCTGATCGTGATCGATTACCTACAGCTTATGCAAAACCCCGGCAGCGAGAACCGGACCAACGAGATCTCCGAGATTTCCCGATCGCTGAAGGCCTTGGCCAAGGAGCTCAATGTACCGGTCATCGCCTTGTCTCAGCTCAACCGTGGTCTGGAACAACGCCCCAATAAGCGCCCCATCATGTCCGACCTGCGTGAGTCGGGCGCCATTGAGCAGGACGCCGACCTAATCGCCTTCATCTATCGCGACGAGGTCTATAACGAGGACAGTCCCGACAAGGGTATTGCCGAGATCATTATCGGCAAGCAGCGTAACGGGCCTATCGGCACGGTCCGGCTGACCTTCCTGGGCCAATACACGCGCTTCGAGAACTATGTCAACCAAGGTTACGATAGCGAGGCCTATGCGTGAGCCGGCCGCTGCGGGCCGACGTCGACCTTGAGGCCCTGAGGGCTAACCTGCGCCGCGCGCGCGCCGTAGCGCCGCATTCTCGCGTCATGGCCGTCGTTAAAGCCAACGCCTACGGGCACGGCCTGATCCCAATTGCGCGAACCCTTGCCGATGCCGACGCCCTGGCCGTCGCCTGCCTTGATGAGGCCCTAGAACTCCGCGACGCCGGTGTCGATACGCCCATCCTACTGCTCGAGGGTTGCCTGGATCCGGCGGAACTCATCAACGCCGCCCGTCATGGCCTCTCGACGGTCGTGCACTCTGAAGATCAACTTCGCATGCTGGAACAGACGCGGCTTGCCCATCCCATCTCGGTCTGGCTCAAGGTCAATACCGGTATGAATCGTCTAGGCATAGAGCCAAGCGAGGCCCGCGCCTTTCACTCGCGTCTGGCCGAGCTTGGCGCCGGCACGGTGTTTATGACTCATCTGGCGTCCGCCGACGACCGTGAGGCGGGCGTGACCGGCAGGCAGCTCCAATGTTTCGATGACGCGATCTCGGGCCTTGAGGGACCGCAGAGTATCGCTAATTCCGCCGCAACCCTCGCTCACCCCAATACCCATCGGGACTGGGTCCGACCCGGCATCATGCTTTATGGCGCATCGCCTTTCCCGGACAGTGTCGGCCTCGACGAGGGGCTTGTCCCTGTCATGACGCTACGTTCGGCGCTGATCGCGATCCGCGACTGTCATGCCGGCGAGGCCGTTGGTTACGGGGGCGACTGGCGATGTCCTGAGGCCATGCGGATCGGCGTCGTCGCGATTGGCTATGGGGACGGTTATCCGCGCCATGCCCGGTCCGGTACGCCGGTCCTGATCGGCGGCCAATGCGCACCCCTGGTCGGCAGGGTCTCCATGGATATGATCACTGTGGACTTGCGTGACATACCCGATGCTGCTATCGGTGACGACGTCGTCCTCTGGGGGAACGACCTGCCTGTAGAGGCCATCGCCGAGAGCTCCGACACGATCAGCTATGAATTATTTTGCCGTCTGACCCGACGTGTGCCCATGGGCTATCTACATGGCTGAGGTACGTAAGGGCAAGAAGGATAGACTCGTTTATCGTTGTCGCGAGTGTGGCGCCACGAGCCCAAAATGGGCAGGCCAGTGCGGGGAATGCGGGGCCTGGAACTCGCTGGATGAGGAGCGCCCGGCCGCCGACGCGCCAAGTCGATTTCGCAACGCCGGGTTTGCCGGTACCAGCGAGATCTGCGCTTTGGCGAATGTAGAACTCGAAGGCGAAATCCGCACTGCCACAGGCTTTCAGGAGCTTGATCGCGTCCTCGGCGGCGGCCTGGTCCAGGGTTCGGTGATTCTTATTGGTGGCGACCCCGGAATCGGCAAATCAACGCTACTGCTGCAAGCCATGGCGGCACTGCAACCCCATCAGTCGGGGCTATATATCACGGGCGAGGAGTCCCCACAGCAGATCAGCATGCGTGCGGGCCGGCTCGGGCTTGCCGCCCCCGACCTGCGCCTGCTCGCCGAGACCCAGGTCGAGCGTATCCTGGAGGCCGCCGCTCGGGAACGTCCCGCCATCATGGTCATCGATTCCATTCAGACCCTTTATACCGGCGAGTTGCAGTCCGCGCCGGGTTCGGTCAGTCAGGTTCGTGAGAGCGCGGCTCAGCTGGTACATTTCGCTAAGCGCACCGGGACCTCGTTGTTCCTGGTCGGTCATGTCACGAAGGAGGGGGCCCTGGCCGGTCCACGGGTTCTCGAACACATGGTCGATACCGTGCTCTATTTCGAGGGCGACGGCGATAGCCGTTTCCGGCTGATCCGCGCCGTCAAGAACCGCTTCGGGGCCGTCAACGAGATCGGCGTCTTCGCAATGACCGAACAGGGCCTTAAGGAGGTCGCCAACCCGTCGTCGATCTTCGTCTCGCGGCACGATGAGCCGGTGTCGGGCAGCGTTGTCATGGTCACGCGTGAAGGCAGTCGTCCGCTGCTCGTCGAGGTCCAGGCCCTGGTCTCGGAGAGTCATGCCGCCAATCCGCGCCGGGTCGCCGTGGGTCTGGATCAAAACCGCCTGGCCATGTTGCTGGCCGTCATGCAGCGTCATTGCGGCGTTGCGATGTACGATCAGGATGTCTTTATCAACGTCGTCGGCGGAGTCCGAATCAGCGAGACGGCGGCCGACCTTGCCCTTATCCTGGCCATTCTATCGAGCCTGCGCGACCGGCCACTGCCTAGCGACCTGGTTGTGTTCGGCGAGATTGGGCTGGCCGGTGAGATCCGCCCCGTCCAGAACGGCCAGGAGCGCCTGCGCGAGGCGGCCCATCATGGCTTCAAGCGCGCCATCATCCCCAAGGCCAATTTCCACCGTCAGTCGGCCGACCTGTTGCAGGTCGATGCCGTCAAAGACGTTCGCGCCGCCGTCGACCTGCTCTGAGCGGTACCCCTTGGAAGGCTCTAGCAGCCTGCTAAGGCGTCCAGACCCAAAATATCCCCGCCAGACTGATCAGGGCCGAAGGCAGCAGGCCCCCGACGAGCCAGAGCCGGATCCCCGGAGCGGCAAAGGTCAGGCCCATGCCCAGTTTGACGAGCGTATTGACGGCGCAGGCAGCAAGCACGGCCTGCGCTGCGTTCACGGCGTTGAGTCCGTCCACGACCATGCTCGATGTGGACAGCGTGATGGCGTCGACGTCGGACAGACCGGACAGCGAGGCCAAGGCTATCAGACCGGCATCGCCATATTTCGTCTGTACCAAATTGGCCAACAGCACGATCAAACCGTAAAAGGCGCCGAAACCGAGCGCGACATTGAGTGACATTGGGTTGCTCTGCGGCACATAGGCATAATGATTGCCGTTTTTGGCCCGCTGCCACAGGAACAGACTGAATGCGCCAATGTATACCGTAGTGAGCGCGATCGGCAGAACGAGTCGGACCGTCAACTCGGGTGCGATCAGGACGGTAAGGAACAGGACCCTCGGAAACATGATCCCGCAGGCCGTCGCCACGGCCAGTGCGGCCGGACCCTCAAGCTGAGGATTGTCCCGGCTCAGGCGCGACATCGAGAGCGTTACGGCCGTGCTGGACACGAGTCCGCCCAGCAGCCCGGTGATGCCGAGCCCCTTGCCGCTACCGAGTAGCTTGATTCCGGCATAACCCGCGAATCCAAGACCGGAAATCAGTACCACCATGAGCCAGATCTGGTAGGGGTTCAGAGCATCATAGGGACCTAGGTTCTTGTCCGGCAACACCGGCAGGATCACGATGGAGATGATCAGAAACTGCACTGTCTGCTGGATGTCGGCAGGTGAAAGAGAATGGGAAAAGTGGTGCAGCAACTTCTTGAAGTAGAGCAATGTCACGACGATGACCGCGGAAACGGTCGCGGGCATTATGTGGTCCAGACCGGTCAGGGCGCCCAGCAGGAAGGTCATGACCAGGACCACCTCGGAGGTGATTCCGGTATCGGCGCGCCGGCCCCGGGTCGTGCGCCAATAGGATGCCAGGGCGATCCCGGCCGTAAACAGTAGTCCCATTGCGACACCCCAAGGCATCATCTGGCCAGGTAGCCAGGTAGCCAACAGACCGCTTAGAGAGACCAGCGAGAAGGTGCGAATACCGGCCGCATCAAGGTGCCTGGAGCGGCCGGCGTCCTGTCTTTGTCCCCACTCGCGTTCGGTGCCGATCAATAGACCTATACCGGTTGCGGCAAGTAGAGACCAGAGTTGATTTGCTACCAAATCCATTAATCAATTCTAGCGCGAATACCCGTGCATTTACTGGTTTTTATGGCGCCATTGGACTAAGCTGGTTACATCATCAATGCGATGCGGGAGTCGTTTATGACTCAAGGCTATATTCGCTGGTTTAAAGATCTATCGATCGATGATACCGCGCTCGTGGGTGGCAAGAACGCCGGCCTGGGCGAGATGTACCGCGAGTTGAACGCGGCCGGTGTTCGCGTACCCAACGGCTTTGCGGTCACGGGCCAGGCCTATCGCGATTTCCTTGAGGCCAATGGCGCTTGGGGACGACTTAGGGGGACGCTCGAAGGCCTGAATCCCGACAGCGTGCTGGCCACGATCTCCCGTATCGGCGAGATCGAAAAGGGCATGGAGGCGGCCTGATGGCGGATGACATGAGCGACCGAGACGAGCGCACGGAGATCCCCCAACCCGCGCATCCACAGATTCGCAAGGAGCCTCTACCTTGGCACGCCCCGAAGTCCTCGCAGGATGATCCGGAGGCGCTCAATAAGGTCCGCGTCATCACGGACAGTCCTTCCTATCGGCTGGCCATTGATGACCCCGTCTTCCAGGCCAGGGACGATACCCGAGGGATTCGCCTACAACTCGATTATCTGAAGCCTGAGTGTTACCTCGTAGAACACGGCGTTTTTCATACCGTCGTGGTCTTCGGCAGCACGCGGACCCTGGAGCCCAAGGCCGCTGGGGCGAGGGTGGCGGAGCTGCGTCGGGCGTTGGCGCAGGCGTCTGACGAGCCAGAGCTACGCCGTCGGCTCGCGGTCGCCGAACGTGTCCTCGATAACAGTCGGTACTATGAAGTCGCCAGGGAGTTTTCACGCATCGTCGCTGAGGCCGGAGGAGGACCGGGCGATTCACGGCTTGTGGTCATGACCGGTGGCGGACCCGGCATGATGGAGGCGGCCAACCGTGGTGCTCACGACGCCGGCGCGAAGTCGGTAGGACTCAATATCGATTTGCCCCACGAGCAATATCCGAACCCCTATATCACACCGGGGCTGTGTTTCCGGTTTCACTATTTCGCCCTGCGTAAGCTGCATTTCATGCGCCGCGCCCGCGCACTGATCGCCTTTCCCGGCGGCTTCGGCACCATGGACGAGTTGTTCGAGACACTGACGTTGATCCAGACCCGCAAGATCAAGCCCGTACCCGTAATCCTGGTCGGTCGCTCCTTTTGGGAGCGGGCCATAGATTTTGATTTTCTGATCCATGAGGGTGTCATAGACGCCGAGGATCGGGAACTCTTCTGGTATGCCGAGACGGCAGAGGACATCTGGGATGGCCTGGTCTGTTGGTATCGGAGAAACGGTGAAGATTTGATCGAAGGCTATGACGGACCGTTTAGTTGTCCGAAGGAGGTTTAGATGCGCCTTTCTTTTCACGGTGCTGCACAAGGTGTTACCGGTTCATGCCACCTGCTCGAATGCGATGGGGTCAAGGTGCTCATCGACTGCGGTATGTATCAGGGTTCTCATGAAATCGTCGAGGAAAATGCCTGTCCGTTCGGTTTTGAACCGGCCGAGATCGATTATCTGCTCCTGACCCACGCTCACCTCGATCATTGCGGGCGTATCCCGTTGCTCTACAGACGTGGATTCCGTGGCGAGATCATCTGTACATCGGCCACGGTTGAGCTGGCGCGCCTGGTCATGCTGGACGCGGCCGGACTTCAGGAAGAGGAGGCGCGTTATCAAATGCGCAAGCGCCGTCGGCGCGGCCATGGAAACGGTAAAGGTAAGGGTCAGGACAAGGACCAGGACTTCGAACCCTTGTACACGACGCTCGACGCCATGAACGCCTTGGGTCGGTTCAAGCGCGAGGCGGACTATGACCAACCGCTCGAGATTACCGATCAGATCAAGGCGACGTTTATCGATGCCGGTCATATTCTGGGCTCTGCCAGTATCGTCCTAGAGGTGACCGAGGGCGATCGATCGCTGCGCCTGCTGTTTTCCGGCGACCTCGGTTACAGAGGGCGCGTCATCCTGCGTGATCCCACGCCACCGACGAAAGTCGATATCGTGGTCATGGAGACGACCTACGGCGACCGTTTGCACCGGCAGCTCGAACCCTCTTTGGACGAGTTCTATGACGTGATCAATGAGACGGTCGGGCGCGGCGGCAATGTCATCATTCCCACCTTCGCCCTTGAGCGCGCTCAGGAGATCCTGTTCTATCTCCGTGAGGGTATTCGTGACCGGAAGCTCAAACACTACGCTAATGTATTCCTCGATTCTCCAATGGCGATCTCGGCGACGTCGATCTTCGAGCATCACCCCGAGTGCTATGACGCCGAGACCATGAAGATCCATTGCGCGGGTCAGGACCCCTTCGGCTTCGACGGGCTGCACTATACGCGGGAGACCGCGGAATCTGTCGCTATCAACCTGATCCAGAGCGGCGCCATCATCCTGGCCGGATCGGGAATGTGCACGGGCGGGCGGGTGCGTCATCACCTCAAGCACAATCTCTGGAATCGAAAGTGCAGTGTCGTGTTCGTGGGCTACGCCGCACGGGGCACCCTGGCCCGGCGGATTGTCGATGGCGCCAAGACGGTCAAGGTCTATGGCGAGGATATACCTGTGCGCGCTGGTATCCATACAATCGGTGGTTTCTCGGCCCATGCCGATCGCGACGACCTGCTGGCCTGGCACGCTACGACCGGCAAACCGCGCACGACCTTCCTCGTCCACGGCGAGGAGCCCGCCATGCAATCCCTGGCCGAAGCCTTAGCGGGTCAGCATGTCGAAATGCCCACGCTGCATCAGGAATTCAAGCTATGAATGGCAAAGAGCTCGATGATTTCCACGAACGCTTTCTCGTTGGCATCACTGGGGATGGAGATGCCGGAGGCCAAGGTCGATATCGAGGCGCTGAAACAGAAATACCATATGTGATCTCTATTTAAACCTTCGCAGGATCTCGCCGCTGAAAAGTGATGCAGCACACACTTTCGGAGGAAGGAATCATGCAGGAACAACTTCAACAAGGCCCATCGACCTTTCGCAGTGGCCGGATCTTCTTTCAGGGTACGATCAGCGGCGATCTCTCCGGTTGGTATATCGCGATGCAGGGCGGCAATGTCTATGGTCCGTTCCGTGAGAAGGAAGTCGCTCTGGATATCCTCGGTGAACTCAGCAGGCGCATGATGCGGCGGCAGCTCGATCTGGCCGAGATCGCTTGAATGTATCGGCCTGATCCTTTGACGTGATCGGGCCGGGCTCTTACAATCGACCACATGCCTAGAAAACCAAAGAACGAAGACACTACACCGGATTTTGAGAAATCCCTCAAACAGTTGGAGGCGCTTGTCGAACAACTGGAACGTGGCGATGACAGCCTCGAGGATTCCCTGCGGCGGTTTGAGGAGGGGATTGCCTTGAGTCGTCAGTGTCAGGAGGCCCTGAAGGCCGCTGAACAACGCGTTAAGGTGCTCATCGAGAGCAAGACCGGCGAGGCCGCCCAGCTCGAAGATTTCGAGGTGCGGAGTGATACATAAACCCGAATCGCTTGAGACAATGATCGCGCTCTGCAAACATCGCATTGAGATCGCGCTCAATCAAGTCCTGCCCGAAGCCACCACCCCGCCCGCGACGCTCCATGCGGCCATGCGCCATTCCGCGCTGTCCGGCGGCAAGTATGTGCGTCCGCTGCTCGTCTATTGCGCCGGTCAGGCCTGCGACGTCCCCATGGCCCGGCTCGATGTCGCCGCCTGCGCCGTGGAGCTGATCCATTGTTATTCCCTGATCCATGACGACCTACCGGCCATGGATAACGACGAACTGCGTCGCGGCCAGCCCACATGCCATGTCGCCTATGGCGAGGCCATGGCTATCCTGGCGGGCGATGCCCTGCAGGCCCTGGCCTTCCATGTCCTCGCCCAGGACAACGACTCCCTCGACGCGCAGCAAAGGCTCCGGATGATGGATACCCTGGCCTATGCCAGCGGTTCCCTGGGCATGGCCGGCGGGCAGGCCATCGATATGCAGTCCGTAGGCCACGCCTTGGACGTCGACGAACTCGAAAACATGCACACCCGCAAGACCGGAGCCCTGATCCAGGCCAGCATCCTGCTCGGCGGCCTCGCCGCAGACCCAATCGATGAACAGGTCTTGCTTCAGCTCGGCGGCTTCGGCCGCTACATCGGCCTGGCCTTCCAGATCCGCGACGACATCCTGGATGTAGAGTCCGAAACCGAAACCCTCGGCAAGCCCCAGGGCTCGGATGAGGGCATGAATAAGCCCACCTATCCGTCCCTGCTAGGGCTTGAAGGCGCGCACGAGAAATTGCGCGAGGTCAATGACAAGGCCCTGCATTATCTCAATGACATGGGGCCTAAGGCGGATTTTCTGAGGCAGGTTGCCGAACATATCATCGGTCGGAAGTACTAGCTCAAAATGCGCCGAAGGGCGTATCGCTGCGTTGGAATCTTCCTCAAAATGCTCATGTACGGGCGTGTGCACTGCGCTTTCTCGCCGATTTTCGCCTTGTCTTGCACTCGCCTGAAGCTTTTTCAACAGCCTGTTAAAGATGGGGGTGTGTTAATCCAGTTTGGTAACAAGACTTTTCACAGAAAGTGAACGTAAAACTCTGCGCCTTTGTCGTGTAGCAGATTTAATAATTCACCGTAAGTTTTGGGCACTTCATCCAGCTTGTTGACAGTGAACTGTTCCGCCAAGGCCTGGCGTAGATTCTGCGGAATTTTATAGTCTTCGATATCATCTTTGCCGCGCCACCCTTTTTTGAAGGTGTTGATGGCATCGGCATCTACCAACACTTTAACATCGAGGCCTTCGGCCAGTGCTGCCCAGATTTCGTTATAGGCAACACAGATTTGCGCATCGTCGTGTTTAAGGCTGGTCTTTAGATGAAAAAGCATGGTTTTACTCTCCGCTGCAAAAAGCCCTGTTGAAGTTAGCGCAAGAAAAACAACTGTCAGTAAGCTGATTGAACTGTTTTTCATTATTTTGTCCTTTTATTAGTTTGTGGCTTCACACGAAGCTGAGGATTTTCGTAGCAGTACAATGTCCCAGATAGATGCCCCGACCAGGGCGATCAAGCCAATGACATGTACGGGGATGAAAACGAACACGCCTACCAGGGCAGCGATTGCGCCACCTCCGCCGATATAGAAAGGGGCTGTCTTGCCATGCTTTTTTTGCGAGCTTTTTATTCCCCATAGGGCGAGACTCAGAAACAGCGCAAGTAGCGGTATTAGAATCGCATCATTGATGACAAAGCCGAGTCCGGCGGCAGAAAGTGCGGCTAATATCGGCGCGAAGCCCAGGCAGCACAAGCTGGCGAAGATGGAACCGATTGAACCGCTGATCTGTTTAAGCATCTGTTTTCTCCTTAGCCTGCACAACACGAAAGTTGACTGACATCTTTGTTAAAAGTCTGCGCTGTGAGCTTCAACCCCTCCGCCATGGTGAGGTAAGGGAAAAGCTGGTCGGCAAGATCGCTAACCGTCATGAGATTACGAATGGTCAGCGCTGCGCTTTGAATAATTTCACCGCCCTCGGCAGCGAGTACCTGGCAACCCAGGATGCGGCCACTTTCCTTTTCTGCGACCAACTTGATAAATCCACGGGTGTCGAAGTTGGCGATGGCGCGGGGTACGTTTTCCAAAGCTAAAGTACGCGATTCGGTTTCGATGCCTTGTTCCAGGGCTTGCGCTTCATTCAGCCCCACGCTGCCTACTTGCGGGTTGGTGAAGACGACAGCAGGCATCACCGATAGATCGAGTGCCACATCTTCGCCTATCATGTTTCTTGCTGCACGAGTACCGGCCGCCGCCGCGACGTAGACAAATTGAGGAAGATGAGTGCAATCGCCACAGGCATAGATATTTTCCACGTTGGTGCGCATGTGATCGTCGATAACGATGCCGCCGCGCCGGTCGGTTTCAATGCCCGCTTTGTCCAGCGCCAAAGCGCCGGTATTGGGCTGGCGGCCGGTGGCAACGAGCAGCTGATCGCCACGGATTTCGCCGTGTGGGGTTTTCAGAATGAATTGGCCGCTGTCATGGCTGATCGATTCGGGCGTGGTGTGGTTCAACACGCGAATGCCCCCGTCCTCAAATACTGTTTTTAGCTGCCTTCCGATTTCCGGCTCTTCTCTAGATAGCAGCGTACTACGAGCGAGCAGAGTGACTTCGCTGCCCAGATGATGAAATGCTTGAGCCAGTTCCAGGGCGATGACCGATCCGCCGAGAACGACCAGGTGTTTTGGAATCGTTTCGGCAACGAGCGCTTCGGTGGAAGTCCAGAATGGTGTCTCTTTCAAGCCGGGTATGTTGGGAGTGGCGGGATTCGCCCCCGTGGAAAGTAAAATACGGTCGGGCTTGATAGTCTCATCTGTGCCATTAGTTTTAGTCACAATCAACGTATCGCTGCTATTGAATCGGGCCATGCCGCGCAGCAGTGTTATGCCTGGATTATTCTCTAAAATACTTTCGTACTTGGCGTGGCGCAGTATTTCAACCGTCGCCTGTTGCTGTGCAATCATGGCGCGACGGTCAATTTGTGGTTTGTTTAGGGGTAGACCCTCGACTGTGTGGTGCCCTTGCAAATAGGCAATGTGAGCGCCGCGAATCAGGATTTTCGACGGTACGCAGCCGACGTTAACGCAACACCCGCCGATCACCTCGCCGCCTTCGATCATTGTTACCCGCGCGCCGTTTTCTGCGGCTTTAATCGCGGCGGCAAAAGCTCCCGAGCCGGTACCGACGATGGCGATGTGGAGTGTAGTCATAACTGTGACGGGTAGCCCGCATCGGTCGTGGCTTGGGTCAGGGCGGGCGCTTCGGTTTTTGTCGGATCGAAGTAGACGGTGGCGGTGTGTGCTTTCAGATCGACAGTTGCCTTATAGACGCCATGAACCTGCTGCAAAGCCCGGCGCACAGTGGGGCCGCAGGTGGAACAAGTCATGTTGCTGACCGCCAGGCTCACTTCTTGTGCCGATGCTGGCACGATAATTTGCGCCTGGTTATTCGCTTCGCCGCAAGCAGTGAGCAGAAGAAAAGAAGCGATTAACACGAATACGCGCATGGTGTTTTCCTCGCAATAGTTCATAGATGAGGAAGTTTAACAGCCGTACCCCGATACGGAGTCAAGCCCTCACATCAAACCGCTCTTGGCCCCCACAGGATAACGGCAGCCCCAAGCAGACAGATCGCAGCGCCGGTGAGATCCCAGCGGTCAGCGCGTACACCCTCAACGGTCCATAACCACAGCAGGGATGAGGCGATGTAGACACCGCCGTAAGCGGCATAGGCACGCCCTGCGAAATCGCTATCGATGCGGGTGAGCAGGTAGGCGAATACGGCAAGCGCCAGTACGCCAGGTATGATCCAGAAAATAGATTTGTCCAGCCGCAGCCAGGCCCAGAAGGCGAAACAGCCTGCGATTTCTGCCAATGCAGCCCCGAGATAGATAAGTAGCGTCGTCATCGGCTACCTTTTTTATTTGCGCTGTCTTCCGTGAGCGACTGCACGATTGGGCAACGTCCACTTTCGTCGCCTGTGTCGCATTCGCTAATGAGCTTTTTCAGCGTTTTGCGCATGGATTGCAGGTCTTTGACCTGTGCTTCTATCTGGGCTAGCTTGGCCTCGGCCTGTTCGCGTACGTCATCACAACGACCGTCGCCTAAGCTCAGTAGGTGGGCGATATCCTTTAAGCTGAAACCTAGTTTCTGGGCGCGTTTGATGAAGCGTGTTCGGTTGATGGTTTCATCTGGATAGACCCGAAACCCATCATATGGTTTGACTGGCTCAGTGAGTAAGCTCACTCGCTGGTAATAGCGTATCGTCTCTACATTAACCCCGGCAGTTTTGGCTAGACGACCGATGGTGAGTGGAGCTGGCGGCATGGAGGTGACTCCCGTTCGGATTAACTGTGAGGTCATAGCCTAACTCTGTGGGTAGGTACGGTGTCAATAAATCTGGAGTGGCTGCGCTAAAAATGATCTCAAAATCCTCATTTACTCCAGGGTGCCTCTAAAAACCCCCGCTAATCTGCGATAATAGCGTATTGATAA
>CAZASZ010000001.1:46842-82640 GCA_964487925.1 uncultured Gammaproteobacteria bacterium | reverse complement strand
CGTCGCCAAGATCGCCGAGATGCATTCCTGAGGAGGGTCGAGCCATGAAGCTTCAAGAAGAAAACGACGTCTATGATGAGATCAATATCACGCCCATGCTCGATCTGGCCTATGTGCTACTCGTCATTTTCATCATCATGACCACGGCCTCGGTCCAGGGTATCAAGATCAATTTGCCCAAGGCCAGCAACACGCCGAGTCTGGCCAAGCCTCAGACCAAGGCGATCACGGTTACGGCCGATGGGGGGATCTTTCTCGATACCTATCCCATGACGCTGGAGCAACTCGAGTCGACGCTGGCGCAGTACAAGGCCGCCAATCCGGCCCTGCCGGTCGTGGTCAAGGGGGATGCCCAGGCGCAGTACCAGGGCATCATCCAGGTGCTGGACGTGCTCGGTAAGCTCGATATCACCCAGGTCGGTCTCGTGACGCAAAAGCTGGTCAAATAGGGTGCGAGCGATGGACATGAAACGGCCCGGATACGCGGGGGGCTGAGACGATGTCGAAGTCTTCCCCGTTCAAGCGGCATCTTCCCCAGATCGTCGCCGGCACAGCGATTATCGTGATCGGCCTGGCCGCACTTCTCGGGATTCGCAGCATCCTCTCCGAGGAGCCGGGCCACGTCGCGCCCAAGGTTCAGACGATCCGACTCATCAAGCCACCACCACCTCCGCCGCCGCCACCTAAAATGGATGAGCCGCCGCCTGAGCCCGACGTCCAGGAAAAGATCGATGAACCCGAGCCCGAGGACCCCGTAGACGATATCGCCGACGAGCCGCCGCCGGGCGAGCAGCTTGGTCTCGATGCCGAGGGCGGCGCCGGCGGCGACAATTTCGGATTGATCGGGAACAAGGGTGGCCGTGGCCTGTTGTCGGGCGCCGGAGACCCCGAGCAGCAGTACGGTCTGCAGGTTCAGAGCGATATCTCGGACGCCCTGTCGAGCGACGATACGATCGCGAGGATCACTTACACGATCGTCGTCAAACTCTGGATCCGATTCGACGGCCATATCCAGCACGTCAAACTCGTGAAGTCGACGGGCGATCGTGATATCGACAAGCGCATGGAGCAAATCATCCGCAAGATTCGGTTCGAGCGACCGCCGACTTCCCTGCGGATGCCGATTCGATACAGGATTTCATCTCGACGATGAAATCAGGGTAAAGAGAAAAGATACAAGATACAAAAAGGCGGAAGGGCTCGATGGGCGATGGATGCTTTTGCGGCAGCGGAACACACTTTAAATTCATTCTTAATATTGGGAAGTTCACATGAAGCGGAGTAATGAAAGAAGGAGGCTCGCGGCTACCGTTCTGGCCTTGGTGATGCCGGTCGCGGTCAGTCAGTCGGTGTTTGCGGATGCGGCCGGTGACCTAAAGGCGCTACGGGAGACGACGCAGCAGTTGATCGACACCCTGGTCGGCAAAGGCGCGATCAGCGCGGAGGATGCGGCCATCCTGCGCCAATCCGCGTCACAGGCGGGCGCTGCCGATCCGGCCGACGCTTCCGATTTCGCCCCGGCCGATGGCGACGCGCAGGAAAGCGCCGTCGCATCCGGCCACGCCGGGCAAACGGAAAACAAGCCAGCCGAGGCTTCGCCCGACACTCCGTCCAAGGTCATTCGAGTCCCCTATGTTCCCGATTTCGTCCGCGAGGAGATTCGCCAGCAAGTCCGCAAGAACCTCCGCGAGGAGGTCGTATCCGACGTCATGAAGCGAGCCAGCCTGGAAGGCTGGGGGTTGCCGGAGGCGTTGCCGGCCTGGACCCGGCGCCTGTCCCTGAGTGGCGATATGCGCTTGCGTTGGGAGTCGGACCGGTACGCCGGTTCCAATTCGCTCAATGCCTATTTCAACTATCAAAAAATCAACACGAGCGGCGGCAACGCCGGCATTGAACAGTTCCTGAACGTCAGCAAGGACAGAAAGCGTCTGCGCCTGCGCCTGCGGCTCGGTCTCGATGCACGGATCAGCGACGGTCTCACGGGCCGCGTCCGCCTGAGTTCCGGCAACACCCAAGTTCCGGTCTCGACCAATCAGACCCTAGGCAATACCGCCAACCGTTATTCGATCGTAATCGATCAGTCCTTCCTACGTTACGATTGGCAGAGTCGCAGCCAGTCCTGGCTCAGGCCGCAAGTCGCCTTGTGGGGCGGTCGCATGCCGAACCCTTGGGTTGCCACCGATCTGGTTTGGGACGGCGACGTCAATTTCGAAGGTCTGGCCGGACGTGTGCGGCTGGGGCGGTGGGGCGCCGCCGCGAACGCGCATCGTGACGGCATCTTCATGACCCTGGGCGCGTTCCCGCTTCAGGAGTTCGAGCGTTACGCGGACAAGTGGATCTATGCCGGTCAGTTGGGCACATCCTGGCGGACGCCTTCTAGCAATGGTATCGATTTTGCTGTCGCCTATTACGATTTTCGCAACATCCGCGGCGAGGTGAACCCGCTGGGCGGTGGCGGGATAAACGACTACACGGCGCCGGACTTCATTCAGAAAGGCAATACCCTGGCCGACCTGTCCGGGCCGGACGAGACGTCAGGCAGGATCTACGGTCTCGCTTCCAACTTCAAGGTCGTGGACGCCGTGATCAAGGTCGACCTGTCGGGCTTTGCGCCGGTCGAGCTCACCGCAGACTACGCCGTCAACCGGGGTCTCAGCACCGACGACGCGCTCGCCATCTTCGGCGCCGCGCGACTGCAGAACTTCGAGGACGCGAATGCCACGAACACTTATAGGAAGCGCAACAAGGCCTATAGCTTCGACGTCAAGATCGGGAGCAAACGCATTCGCCGCCGCGGCGAATGGCAGGCCGACATCAACTGGCGTCATGTCGAGCGCGACGCCGTGCTCGACGCCTTCACGGATTCCGACTTCCATCTCGGCGGAACGGATGCCGAGGGCTGGTGGTTGGCGGGCAGCTATGGTATCGCCGATGATACCTGGCTCACCGCGCGCTGGGTCTCGGCCGACGAAATCGACGGTCCGCCGCTCGGGATCGATATCCTGTTCTTCGATCTGAATACCCGGTTTTGACCCAGGGGGCTGACCATGATTAAGCGAAACAATCCCTATCGCATGACTATTTGGCTGCTTGGCATGCTGCTCGCGGGATGGACGGGAATCGTCCAGGCCGATCAGCGCGCCGGGCCTGATCCGATGCGCAAGGCCCAGTTCATGTTGCGCCAGATGGCCACCGAAAAGGCCGCGCTAGCGGCCGACAAGGCCAAGCTGGAACAGGATATAAAGGCCCTGCAGAAAAAGTATGATCGGCTTGAAAAGAAACTCGCGCATACGAAAAAGAATCTGGAGCGTAGCCGAGAAAACGGAGAGCGTCTCGTCGGCCGCATCGGACGCGACAACGACCGCATTCGTGAGTACGTAGGCCGGCTGCGCGAACAAATCCAAAAGTATCGCGACACCGTTCACGACCTGCGCGTCTCCCAGCTCGACAACCGCCTGCTGGTCAAGGCCGTCAAGGAACGCGAGGACTGGATCGCAACCTGTCGCGACAAAAATCAGTATCTCTACGACGCAGGAGATGAGATCCTCGACGCCTATCGCAAGCAGACCTTCTGGTCATCGCTCTGGCGAGACAGCTCTCCGGTGGGCCTGAATCGCGTCGCCAAGGAGAACACGGAGCAGGAGTACCAGTTTCGCCTTGAGGATTTGCGGTCTGGAGAGTTTAGACCGAAGACGGACGTGAGCGTGGATGAGCATACACAACCTGAGCCCATCGCCGAGGCCTTGCCACAGGAGGTACCGGAGCCGACAGAGGACGATGCCGCCACGGCAGCATCGTCGACTTCCGAGTCAGCCGGAGATCCGTTGCCCGATACGGCCAAAGTCAAAAATGCCCAGGAGGTAAAGGGCTCGGCCGCTGCCACCCCGGCCTCCGCCGATACACCGTAAGCGAGGGAGCGCTGTCCTCAACGTTCTCGGTGTCAGTAGTGCAGCGCCAATTATTTGCTGTTCCCTCGCGGGAGGCAGAGGCAGGCTTTTCAAAATTCGCCCGCTCGGGTAAAATTCCGACTGGATTGGTATATTACCAGTTCGGTCAACAATAAACTCATAGTAAGGATGGAGGGTGAATATGAATCCGCTTATCGGTGTTGGCTTAATTCCTGGAGGTTTTGTTGCTCTGATGTTTTTGGCCTATCTCGGCGGCCACTAGGGCGACTCCCCGGGCAGATGGCAAGCGGCCATTTGCCCGGTATTTCTATTTCCACCCCCCCTCCCCAAAAAAATCCCCCAAAAGTAACTTGTGCGAAATGTCCTGTCGTTGACGGGATGCATGAAGTACTGACCGAAGTATGTGGTGTCGTTGGTATAGACACCCGATTTTGGAGTTACCGCATCCGTGATCCTTTGATGAATACTGTATTCGCCCGCGCGCATATCAGGCGTGCTTGCGAGTTCCCGCATATTTCCCTATGCTTCTGACTTCCCAACAAAAGCTAGAAGGCGGTGTCCCATGTCTTGGTCCCATATTCTGCCCCCGTTGCTTGGTATTATTGGTATGTATGCCGCCTATCGGGTTTATCGTATCGTCATAGCGAACCCGCCAGGCACAGGCAAACTCGAAGAGATCGCGGATGCCATCCACCACGGGGCCCTCGTCTTCATTCGGCGGGAATATCGAATACTCGGGATCTTCGTCGCCGTCGTGGCTGTTCTGCTGGCCATGGCGCTCGGGCTCGGTACGGCCTTCGCCTTCCTCCTGGGGGCGTTCTGTTCCGCGACGGCGGGCTATATCGGCATGTCGACCGCGACCAGGGCCAACGTCCGGACGACCGTTGCGGCCCATGAAAAGGGGCAAGCCGAGGCCTTGACCGTCGCCTTCTATGGCGGCTCGATCATGGGCATTACGGTCGCCTCGATTGGTCTATTGGGTCTCGGGGGCTTGTATCTTGCCTTCGGAAATGACCCTGCCACGGCCTATGTGATTCACGGTTTCGGAATGGGGGCATCGAGTGTGGCCCTGTTCTCTCGTGTCGGCGGCGGTATCTTCACCAAGAGCGCCGATGTGGGCGCCGACCTAGTCGGCAAGCTCGAGGCCGGTATTCCGGAGGATGATCCCCGCAACCCAGGCGTTATCGCCGATAACGTCGGCGATAACGTCGGTGATGTTGCCGGCATGGGTTCCGATATCTTCGAGTCCTATTGCGGCGCCATGATCGCGACCATCGCCATGGCGTCGACCATGACGGCCGGGGCCGTCGCCGAGCTTGGCGAGCGCGCCGACCTGATGTTTCTTCCCTTGGCGCTGGCGTCGGTAGGCCTGATCTGCTCCCTGATCGGCATCCGCATGGGGCGCGCCTATTCGGATCGTTCTCCCGAAAAGGCGCTACGTATCGGCACCATAGGGGCATCACTATTGTTCATCGTGGCCGCTCTGGTCACGGTCAAAGCGGTGGGATTATCTGTTGGGGTATGGGGCGCGGTGTTGTGCGGTACGGTCGGCGGTATCGTCATCGGTTTGGTCACGGAATATTTTACTGCGGGCAAACCGGTACAACTGCTTGCTGAATCCGGTGAGACCGGCCCAGCCACGGTCATGATCTCCGGGCTGGCGCTGGGCATGAAATCGGTTGTGGTTCCGGTATTGACGATTTGCGGGATCATCTTTTTCGCCAGTCATCTTTGCGGATTGTACGGCGTGGGTATCGCTGCGGTCGGAATGCTGGCGACTGTCGGTATTACCATGGCCATTGATGCCTATGGTCCTGTTGCGGATAACGCCGGCGGTATTGCCGAGATGGCTGGATTAGGTGAAGAGACCCGCCGCATTACAGATTCACTCGATGAGCTCGGCAATACGACCGCAGCCATCGGTAAGGGCTTTGCTATTGGCGCTGCCGCCCTGGCCGCCCTGGCTATCATCTCTGCCTATATTCAGGATGTGGGTATCCATGTTGAGGGCTTCCATCTTGATATCGGTGATCCGGAAGTCCTCATGGGATTGTTCCTGGGCGGCATCTTTCCGTTTCTCGTGGCTTCTTTGACCATGACAGCGGTAGGTGATGCCGCATTTGACATGATCAAAGAGATCCGCCGCCAGTTCAAGGAGATTCCCGGGCTGCTCGAAGGTACTGCCGCACCTGACACGGAGCGTTGTATCGATATCGCAACCCAGGCCGCTTTGCGAAAGATGATCTTACCTGGCGTGCTGGCCGTGTCCGCGCCGGTGGTGGTTGGTTTTGGCATAGGACCGGAAGCCTTGGGCGGAATGTTGGGGGGGGCTCTGCTCGGCGGCGTGCTGCTGGCCTTGACTATGGCCAACGCCGGAGGGGCGTGGGACAACGCCAAAAAGCACGTCGAGAAGGGCAATCTCGGCGGCAAGGGCTCGGATGTGCACAAAGCCTGCGTGGTCGGCGATACCGTGGGCGACCCATTCAAGGACACCTCGGGGCCATCGATGAATATCCTGATCAACGTGCTCGCGATCGTCAGTCTCGTGATTGCGCCATTGTTATAGTGATCAAGTGACTTACGTTAAGTGGCAGGTCACAAGGGGCATGTGTTTGTTTCTTTTAATTTGATGCGTATAACTGTTTTTAGAGGAGCCAAGGATGGTTGCGAAGACGGGATTGCCGGCCTGGCTGGCCCTGGCCAGGGTGCCGGGGCTGGGCGCTATTGGTATCGGTGCGCTGCTCAAGCGGTTGGGCTCGCCGGACGCGGTCTTTGTCGCAAGTGATGATGAACTGGCCGGTTGCGGTTTACGGCCGGGTGCGCGCGCTGCCCTGAGGGGTCTGGATTGGGCCTGCATCCGGCAGGATCTGGACTGGCTCCAGAGTCCTGGTCGACATTGTCTCACCTTGCACGATGCTGCCTATCCCCGCCTGTTGACGGAGACCGAGGGCGCTCCACCTGTCCTCTTCGTGGACGGTGATCCAGATTGTCTGTCCGACCCGCAACTGGCCGTTGTCGGTAGCCGCAACCCGAGTCCGGACGGCCTGGCCCAGGCGAGAACATTCGCTCAGGAACTTTCAGCATATGGCATCCTGGTGACGAGTGGACTGGCGGCGGGGATCGATGGCGCCGCGCATCAGGCAGCGCTTGATGCCGGAAGCCGGACAGTGGCGGTGTTGGGGACCGGTATCGACCGTGTCTATCCCGAGCGTCACCGGCGACTTGCGGCATCGATCCGCGGCCGGGGCGCCTTGGTCAGCGAGTTTCCGGTGGGAACGCCACCTCGTGCCGAATATTTTCCGCGTCGGAACCGCATCATCAGCGGGCTTGCCATGGGTACGCTAGTGGTTGAGGCGACCCAGCGCAGCGGTTCTCTGATTACGGCCCGGTGCTGTGCGGAGCAGGGCCGGGAGCTGTTTGCGATCCCCGGGTCGATTCGGAACCCGTTGACCAAGGGGTGCTACCGACTGATTCGCGATGGCGCCAAGTTGACGGAGACCGTTGATGATATTTTAGCGGAATTGTCGCCGCTAGCCGGTGTCATACTGGGGCAGTCCACCGAGCCGGCCCCCGATGCGCCCTGTGCCGATCCGGAGCACGACCGAGTACTAAATGAAATGGGCTTTGCGCCGATCTCACTGGACGATCTTTGTGTGCGTTCGGGAGTGCCCGCAGCGCGGCTATCGACCATCCTGCTGTTGATGGAAATGGAAAATCGGGTAATATCGGTGCCCGGCGGACTTTATCTCCGCTGTAAACGTCAAGGAAATACATGAAAGAGAATATGTTGGATGTCCTCCTGTATATGTTTGAGTTCTGCGACGACGAGGAGTTGAGGCTGGATCAGGGCGAAGAGGTCCTGCACGGAAAATTGGTGCGCGCCGGCTTCAAGAATCAAGAGATCTTCAAGGCGTTCTCCTGGCTCAATGACCTGTCCGAGCAGGGCGTGGATCCCGAATATCAAGTGGATTCGGGCAGTTTCAGGGTGTTTTGTCAGAATGAGATTTTGCGCATTCCTGTGGAATGCCGAGGCTTGTTGATTTTGCTGGAGCAGTTTGGCGTGATTGACCCCGAGACACGGGAGCAAATCGTTGAGCGCGCTCTGGCGCTTGAGATGGAGGACCTGGATATGGATCAGTTCAAGTGGGTCCTGATGATGGTACTGCTTAACCAGGATAAGGAAGTTCCTGCATTTATCTTGACGGACGAATATCTGATGGGCGAGGGATCGCGGCATCCGCACTGAGAGATCAAATGTCCTGCCTCTCCTGACGATGAGTCAGGCGAAAGAACTGTAACAGAGCTATTTTCCCTGACCCTGAGCAAGAGCGAGTTTAGCTAACCGAATTATGAGTAAACACCTTGTCATCGTCGAATCACCGGCAAAGTCCAAGACCCTACAAAAGTACCTCGGCAAGGATTATCAGATTCTTGCCTCCTACGGCCACGTGCGTGACTTGTTGCCAAAGGAAGGTGCCGTAGATACTGATCATGATTTTGCGATGACCTATCAGGTCATCGACAAGAATCAGCGCCACGTTGACGCGATTTGCAAGGCATTGAAGCAGTCTGATGACCTCTTCCTCGCCACTGATCCGGATCGCGAGGGCGAGGCCATCTCCTGGCATCTCTATGAGTATCTCAAAGGGAGGGGGCTGTTAAAGGACAAACCGGTGCACCGGATTGCCTTTCATGAGATCACCCGTCAGGCCGTAACCGATGCCGTCAAGAATCCTCGCGCGATCGCTATGGATCTGGTTAATGCCCAGCAGGCCCGTCGGGCGCTGGATTATCTCGTAGGTTTTAAGCTGTCACCACTGCTTTGGAAAAAAATCCGTCGCGGACTGTCAGCCGGGCGGGTCCAGAGTCCAGCACTGCGCATGATTGCGGAGCGCGAGATCGAGATCGAGGCCTTTGAGCAGCGCGAGTTCTGGACGATCGGTGCGGAACTGACTCAAGGAAAGGACGCATTCCCAGCCCGTTTGACCCATTTTGAGGGCGACAAGTTGGAGCAATTCAGCATTGTCGACGAGACGCGTGCCCAGACCGTGACCGATGTATTGACCACCGCTGCCAAGGGTGCGCTCACGGTCAGTCAAATCGAGCGCAAGCAGCGTAAGCGAAACCCAGCCGCCCCCTTTATCACGTCGACCTTGCAGCAGGAGGCCGCCCGTAAGCTTGGTTTTACGGCGCAGCGCACCATGCGTACGGCCCAGCAGCTCTACGAGGGTATCGATACCGGTGACGGCGCCGTGGGTCTGATTACCTATATGCGTACCGACTCGGTCAACTTGTCTCAGGAGGCATTGCAGGATATCCGGCAGTTGATCAGCGATCGCTATGGTGCGGACCAGGTGCCGGATAAGCCCCGTGCCTTCAAGTCACGCTCCAAGAACGCTCAAGAGGCCCATGAAGCCATCCGGCCGACGGCCGCGACCAATTTTCCCGAATCAATCAAGGGACGTTTGACGAGTGATCAGTTCAAGCTCTATGAGCTGATCTGGAAGCGTGCGATCGCCTGTCAGATGATAGAGGCTCGGATCAATACCGTGGCCATCGACCTCGACGCGGGTGGCAAGGGCGTATTCCGCGCCAACGGTTCGGTCGTTGTCGTGCCGGGGTTCATGGCCGTTTACCAGGAGGGTATGGATGATCAGAAGGCGGCTGGTGACGACCGCATCCTGCCGGCCATGGAGGTCGGTGACAAGATCCCGCTGGCTGCGATTACGCCTGAGCAGCATTTCACCGAGCCACCGCCCCGATATACGGAGGCCAGCCTGATCCGAGCGCTTGAGGAGCATGGTATCGGTCGACCGTCGACCTATGCATCGATCATCGCGACCCTTCAGCAGCGTGAGTATGTTGTGCTCGACAAGAAGCGATTTTTTCCGACTGACGTCGGGCGCATCGTCAATAAGTTCCTGACCGAGCATTTCTCGCAATATGTGAATTACGACTTTACGGCGCGTCTGGAGGATGAGCTCGACGAAGTGTCGCGCGGCGAGCATGAATGGGTCCCTCTGCTCGAGAAGTTTTGGCGTCCCTTCAAGGCGCTGATCGATGACAAGGAGACCTCCGTACAGCGTAAGGACGTGACGCAGGAGCTCATGGATGAAGAGTGCCCCAAGTGCGGCAAGCAGCTCTCGACACGGCTAGGCCGGCGCGGTCGTTTCGTCGGCTGTACGGGATACCCTGAGTGTGATTACACCCGCAACCTCGAAGGCGATACCCCCGAGGAGGTCGAGACCGTCGAGGGCCGTTCCTGTCCGAAGTGTGGCGGCGACTTGATCATGCGACAGGGCAAGTATGGAAAATTCATTGGCTGCAGCAAGTATCCTGACTGTCGCTATATTGAGCCCATTGAGAAGCCCACGGATACTGGCGTCACCTGTCCCAAGTGTGGCAAAGGGACTATCCTGCAGCGACGTTCCCGGCGCGGTAAGGTCTTTTATTCCTGCGGTGACTACCCGAAATGCGACTACGCGATCTGGAACGAGCCCGTCGCCGAGCCTTGTCCGTCGTGTAGTTGGCCCATACTGACCATCAAGACGACCAAGCGTCGCGGTACCGAGAAGGTTTGCCCGCAGGAAGGGTGTGGTTTCAGCGAGGCGGTTGAAGACAGCGAGGTCAACGATTCATAGCCTCGTCGATCGTCGCGCGGTCTAGCTGTGGGGAC
The DNA here is from genome assembly GCA_964487925.1 of uncultured Gammaproteobacteria bacterium. Classification (GTDB taxonomy): domain Bacteria; phylum Pseudomonadota; class Gammaproteobacteria; order SZUA-140; family SZUA-140; genus RI-283. The sequence continues at coordinate 72,056 of CAZASZ010000001.1, read as the reverse complement.
AGCATTGCAATAAATGCATATAGGAAGTTCCGGGGCGGCAGGCCGCGCCGCAATGCGATGTAGGAGGTGCTGGTCCCGAACAGATGACTGGCATCGAGCATGCGCAGATTCGAGTCCCGCTCCGGGTCAAAGGCCATCCGGGCGATGATGCCCACCCCCAGGCCGATCTCCACATAGGTCTTGATGACGTCCGAGTCGATTGCGGACAGCGCTATCTTGGGCCGGATAGCACGGTTCGCGAAGGCTTCATCAATGCGCTCGCGTCCGGCGATGGCCTTGTCATAGGTCACAATCGGATATTCCGCGATATCGTCCAGCGTAAGCGGGTGTTTGCGCAGCAGAGGTAGGCCGGGCGGGGCAATCAGGCAGTGATTCCATTCATAACAGGGTAAGGCGATCAGGTCGAGACTGTTCATGAGGCCCTCGGTCGCGAGTCCAATATCGGCGATGCCGCGGGCAACCCATTGGGCGATCTGGTCAGGGCGGCCTTGGTGGATCTGCAGGCTGATGTGCGGATAGCGTTCGATAAACTGACGGATGACCTTGGGTAGGGAATAGCGGGCCTGGGTATGCGTCGTCGCGATCGCCAACTGTCCGGTCTCCTCGTGGGCGAACTCGGCGCTCAACTCTCGCATCTGTTCGATCTCTCTGAGTATGCGCTCCGCCATGGCGACAACTGCCCGGCCGGGTTGTGTCAGCCCGGTCAGGCGCTTGCCGTGGCGGTCAAAGATCGCGACACCGAGCTCGTCCTCAAGCCGTTTGATTTGATGACTGATGCCGGGCTGGGCCGTATGCAGAATTTCTGAGGCCGCTGAGATATTGAAATCCTGCCGGACCACCTCGCGGATATAGCGTAGTTGCTGAAGATTCATATCTTATATAACTATAAATTATAGGAAGATAAAATATTATTATTTTAATCGATATAAGGCAATCGCTATAATGCGTAGCGTGGGTTCAGACCCTCTAGTGTCTTTCCAGCGGTCCGGGCATGAATTGCCGGGTTTGCCAGTCAGTTAAATGCTGCATCAATATATGAGACTCAAGTCGTGGATATAGCCTATATTGTAGCCGGCTTTGCCGTCGGCGGATTGGTAGGGTTAACGGGAGTTGGCGGTGGGTCGCTCATGACGCCATTGTTGATCTTTGGGTTCGGTATCCCGCCGCTGACAGCTGTGGGTACGGACTTGGTCTTCGCGTCGTTGACCAAGGCTAGCGGCGTATTGAGTCACTGGCGTCTTGCCCATATCCGTGGCTCGCTGGTGGGTTTGTTGTTGATTGGCAGCGTGCCGAGCGCCTTGTTGTCTCTGGCAGTTCTGAGGCATCTCCAGTCGGATCTGAGTCGAGTAGACGGTTTGATTCACGTCACGCTCGGTCTGGCTTTGATCATGACGGCCCTGTCGTTGATCTGGCGGGGTCGGGTTCAGGCGTTCGGTTATGCCGTCAAGCGTCGTTGGCCAGGGGTCTTTCGGTTGCGGCCTCTGTTAACGGTCCTCCTGGGCTGCGTTCTCGGTATTCTGGTCCCGGTATCATCGATTGGCGCGGGTGCGCTGGGCGCCGCTACCTTGTTGCTGCTCTACCCCGGGCTCCCAGCTCGGGTGATCGTTGGGACGGACCTCGCCCACGCGGTGCCGCTGACCGCGATTGCTGGTATTGGCCATTGGCAAATGGGGTCGGTGGATCCCGCGCTGTTAAGCCAGTTGCTCATGGGGTCGTTGCCGGGCATCTGGTTGGGTACCCATCTCGGTAGTCGGGTTCCGGAGCGATATATGCGTCCCACGCTAGCCGGGATGCTGATGCTGATCGGAGTCAAATTCATCACCGTCTAAATGCCGGTGGTCGCTTCATGATTTCGCCGAATCGGCCGTTCCGGCGTTTTGTCATGGAAAAATTACGGGTTATTGGTTTGGCGTCATACGGGATGTCGATTGAATTTATGCGCATATGGCTCGACCGGGTGCGAAATTCATCGATGCCGGTTAGAATGCGTTCATCAGAAAGCGAGTTGGGCATGTATCGTGCCCGCAGGAGTCATGAATAATGAGTGAGATACAGGGTTTGATTGATCGCGAAGAGCTGCAGCGTTTTGCTGAGGCGGTCAAGGGTTTTCAGGACGGTACGATTGATGCGGAACGCTTTCAGTCCATGCGCCTGCAGCAGGGCGTCTATGGGCAGCGCCAGGACGGCGTCAACATGGTGCGCGTCAAACTGCCTGGGGGACGCATGAATCCTGACCAGCTGCGAAGTTGCGCCCAGGTTCTTTCTGAGTGTTCCGGTCACGACGTGGCGCATATCACGACCCGTCAGGATATTCAGATCCATTACGTGCCGCTGGAAAAATCGCCGCGCTCGCTGGACATCCTGGCCGAGGCCAACCTGACGACTCGCGAGGCCTGTAATAATACTGTGCGTAACGTATCGGCCTGCCCGCTGGCAGGCGTCTGTGTGCGGGAGCATGTCGACATTCGGCCCTACTATGAGCTGGCCGTGCGTCATTTTCTGCGCCATCCGTTGACCCAGCATTTGCCACGCAAATTCAAGATGTCGTTCTCCGGATGTGAGTCCGACTGTGCTCAGGGCATGATCCATGACCTGGGCGTCGTTGCCGTGCATCACAACGGCCGATTCGGTTTTAAACTCGTTGCCGGTGGCGGGCTGGGCCATAAGCCTCGTGAGGCTATTGTCGTCGAGGAATTTATCGAGCCGGGCGATCTGCTGGCTTGTATGGAGGCCGTGATCGCACTGCATAATCGCTATTCCGATCGTAAGAAGCGCGCCAAGTCTCGCATCAAATTTCTGGTCGACCGCTTTGGCGCCGAGGGTTTTGTTCAGCACTATCGCGAGGAGCTTGAGCGCACCCGCACGGCCTTGGCTGACGTCGCGATCCCGGCAGGGCAGTGGCGGGCTGGCCAGGCCGATGCGGTTGGGTATGACAACCCGGGCGCGCCACGGGGTATCCTGGCTCAGAAGCAGGCCGGGCTCAATGTCGTTCCGGTCAGCATTCCGATTGGTGACATGACGGCACCTCAGATGAACGGCATTGCCGAACTCATGGAGGCGCAGGGTTTGGATGAGCTGGCCGCCACGCAGGATCAGAATCTCATGGTTTTCAACGTGCCGGATGCCAAGCTCGATGTCCTGAATCAGGGGCTGGCAGGACTTGGCCTCGCTACGCCCAAGGTGGGTGACGATGTCGTAGCCTGTCCGGGTACCTCGACCTGTCGTCTGGGTATCACGTCGTCCAAGGTCATTGGAGCGAAGGTTTCTGGTGGTATTCACGACCTGCGCATTCGGGCCAGTGGCTGTCACAACGGCTGCGCTCAGCCGGAGACTGGCGATATCGGCATCTATGGTGAAGGCAAGCGCAAGCATGGCAAGTTGATCCCTCACTATCAGATGTATATTGGCGGCAATGGACGTAGTTGTGGACATATTGCCGTCAAGGGACCCACTGTCCCGGCTGCTAGAGTCGAGGCCGCGATCGGTCGTCTGCAGCAGACTTATGGCGATGAGCGCGTCGACGGCGAGTCTTTCTTCGCCTGGGCTCGGCGTCAGGAGACGGGTTATTTCAATACCCTGCTTGAAGATATCGTCAACGTCGATGCTGCAGACCTTGCCAGCGTTCTCTCGGATCATGGCCACGAGTCCGCCTTCAAGGTCGAGCAGTTCGGCGGCGGCGAGTGTGCCGGTGCGGCGCAGGAGACGGTGGCCGCAAACTTTGCCGAAGCCGCTAACGAGCGCAACTATCGCAATGCCTTTCTTCTTCAGCGCAAGTATGAGGAATCCATTGAGTGCGCCCGTGAGGTCGCAAAACTTGTGGGTCAGTCACTGTTGTTCCTGGCGGGGCAGCCCAATCAGGATGATCTTCAGGAGATTGCGGGCACGCTCGAGACCTCATTCAAGAATGGCAACACCCTGGGCGCGCGGTTGGCTGAGATGGGTGCGGGTCTATCCGAATTGAATGCCGATTTCGATGAGGCACGTTTCAAGGTACTTAACGAGACCATGGACCTCTGGACGGTGGACGCCGCCGATGCCTGTCAGGGAATCGATCAGCAGCTTGATCTCAGCGCAGCGATGCCCAAGGTCGTCGGAGACGAAAAAAAAAATTTGAGGGCCTGAGTCCAGCTAAAGTCGATCTGACGAGTTACGGGTGTCCGCTGCACTTCGTCAAGGCGCGCAACGTGCTGAGGTCGGAGGAGATCAATGGCGGGCCGGTTGATTTCGTTTTTGCGACTGTTGATCTGGCTGAGCAAGCCACGCGCAGCCTGACGGCGGACGGTTATTGTTGTCTGGGTGAGGTGCGGCTGTTAGAAGATGGTCGCGCTGAGGTTTTGATCGGGAGTTGATCCAGGCCTGGACCGAGGGCTAAAAAAAGGGAGGGGTGCGCCGCTACGCCCCCTCCTTTGGAGGGCCTTACTGCAACGACAGGACGAAGTCGACCAGCTTGGCGATGTTCTCATCCGATACGCGGGGGGAATAGGGGGGCATGGGCACGCCGCCCGTGACCTTGGTCCAGTTACCCTTGCCACCGGTCTTGACCTTGGCGATCAGCGCGTCGCGGGCGGCGGCATCACCCTTGTAATGCTTACCAACATCACGCCAGGCCGGGCCGACGATCTTCTTGTCTACCGAATGGCAGGCCAGGCAACCGCTCTTTTTGGCCAGTGCAAGCTCATCGGCCGCGGCAGACGTCGACACCAGCAGTGGCGCCGTCAGTATGGCGGCGGCAAGGAATCCGAGATATGTCTTCTTCAGTGTTTTCATGTGAAACTCTCCCCATTTAGGTGTGAGATCGATGGGTGTTTAGCCACCCACGCATATACCATAATGGAGAGAAACTGAACTGAAGCTGAACGAGCGACTTTAGCAGTCTGTTGAAAAAGTTTCAGGCGAGTGCAAGACAAGGCAAAAATCGGCGAGAAAGCGCAGTGTACACGCCCGTACATGAGCATTTTGAGCCGATTTTTAACGCCGGATCGTGCCGCATGAAGGTTTTTCAACGGCCTGTTAGTGCGCCGTACCGGGTGTCAACGTCAACGTATCCCCCTGTTGCGTGAACTCGAGTTCCTTGAGCAGACTCATGCCGAGCAGTATCTCCATGCTACCCATCCCTGGATTTAGGCTGGCCCGGACGTTTCTGATGACGATGGGTCCGATGGTGAGCTCCTCGATCCGAGTCGTATAGGCCGTGACAAAACCGTTGGCGGTCTGATATTGGCGGGGCATACCGGGCCGCAAACCCAGGCGATCAGCCATGTCGATCGGGATTGCAATATCCGACGCGCCGGTATCGACGAGGAATTCGACGGGATGTCCATTGATGGTGCCTGTGCTCAGATAGTGGCCGGCGCGGTTCCGTTTCAGCTCGACTGTGGGCCGTCCCGAGGCGTCGGTGGAGGTCACGAGTGTGCGATTGGGGTTACGTCGCTGGTCCAGGATGTTCTGGAAGAACAGCATCAGGATCCCTAGGACGAGGATCCAGGCCACATAGATCATGGCCTTGCCTATCCCCCCTGAAATAGGTTTCTCGTCAGGGCCTCTCATGTCTCCTCCTCCGCGATCTCTTTGAGGCGGTAGAGTAAGGTCAGGGCCTCTCTAGGGGTCAACGCATCCGGGTCGACTTCGTCCAGGGCATCGCGGACCTTGCTGTCATCCTGGTTGGGGAAAAGCGCGAGCTGGGGCTGATGAGTTTGGGCGGCGGTGTTGGCCACGGCCTGGTCCTCGAGCCGGAGCAGACGCTGGCGCGCGGCCTTGATCACATTTTGTGGAATCCCAGCCAGGGCGGCGACCTGGAGGCCGTAGCTCTGGCTTGCAGGCCCCTCTTTGACCTGATGCATGAAGACGATTTCTTCGCCATGTTCGACCGCATCGAGATGTACGTTTGTAACCCCGGGGATTTGTTCTGGAAGCGTTGTGAGCTCGAAATAATGGGTTGCGAACAACGTCAGCGCGCGTATTTCACGGGCTAGGTGCTCGGCACAGGCCCAGGCTAGAGAGAGGCCGTCGAAGGTGCTGGTGCCGCGTCCCACCTCATCCATGAGTACGAGGCTGTCAGGCCCGGCGTTATGGAGGATATTAGCTGTTTCCGTCATCTCGACCATGAAGGTTGAACGTCCCCCGGCAAGGTCATCCGCCGAACCAATGCGCGTGAATATGCGGTCGATCGGACCGATCTCGGCCCGTGTGGCTGGCACGAAGCTGCCGATATGCGCCAGTATGACGATGAGCGCCGTCTGTCGCATGTAGGTCGATTTGCCGCCCATATTCGGCCCAGTGATGATCAGCATCCTGCGCGTATCGGAAAACAGGCAGTCGTTGCTAATGAATGGGGCGTCAAGCACCTCCTCGACGACTGGATGGCGGCCGCCCTCGATCTTAAGGCCGGTCTCGCCGACGAGTATCGGCCGCGTGAAACCCAGTGCGTCGGCGCGTTCGGCAAGAGTGTTCAATGTATCCAAGGTCGCGATGCCCTCGGCGCAGGCTTGTAGCGCCCGCAGTTCGGGTTTTAGGGACTCAAGCAAGCCTTCATAAAGACCTTTTTCGCGGGCCAAGGCGCGCTCACGGGCGCTCAGTGCCTTGTCCTCGAAGGCCTTGAGTTCGGGTGTGATGAAGCGTTCGGCGCCCTTGAGCGTCTGTCTGCGGATGTAGTCCTCGGGCGCGCGCGCTACCTGACTCCGGCTGATCTCGATGTAATAGCCATGAACCCGGTTGTAACTGACCTTGAGGGTGGAGATGCCTGTGCGTTCACGCTCACGCTGTTCGAGATCGAGCAAATATTGTCCTGCTCCTTCACTGAGCGTGCGCAACTCGTCGAGCTCGCTGTCATAACCCGATGCAATCACGCCACCGTCTCGCATTACGACCGGAGGTTCTTCAACGACGGCCCGTTCCAGGAGGTCGGTCAGGTTAGCGAAGTCGCCGATCTGGGAGCCGATACGATCGATCAAATCCGTGTCGAGACCGTTAAGCATGCCCCTGAGGAAGGGCAGGGCCTGAAGGGACGCGCGCAGTTGGGCCAGGTCGCGCGGGCGCGCGGAACCCAGCGCAATGCGGGTCAGTATGCGCTCAAGGTCTGAGATGCCCCTGAGCTGTTCCTGGAGTGCAGCCATCAGACCGCAATTAATGAGGCGTTCGATAGCATCCTGGCGAGCGCATAGGCGTGACCGATCCCGCAAGGGGCGGGCGATCCAGCGTCGCAGCATACGGCTGCCCATGGGGTTGGCGGTCCGGTCCATGACGGCAGCGAGCGTTTTGTCGCGGCCGCCGGACAGGTTGGTGTCTAGCTCAAGATTGCGCCGGCTGGCGGCATCAATGACGATAGCCTCGTCGCGTTGTTCGAGGGTCAGAGTCTGAATATGGGGTAACGCCCCGCGCTGGGTATCACGGACGTAGCGTAGCAAAGCCCCGGCAGCGGCTTGGGCGTATACGGCATCTTCGCAACCAAAGCCGCGCAGGTCCATCGTCCCGAATTGTTCGCATAGAAGACGGTAGGCTGATTCACGATCGAAATGCCAGGGTGGTAGCGCGCGTAGCCCCTTCCCGGATTGAGGGAGGGCGGGCGCCGTGTCCTCGGCATAGAGCACCTCGGCTGGATCAAGGCGTGCGATCTCATCCGTCAGTGCCGAGCCCTGTTTGACCTCGATGAGGCTAAATCGCCCGCTGCCCATCTCCAGGACTGCAATCCCAAAGCCCTTGTGCGCGCCCTCGTGGATGGCCGCGAGCAGCGTCTCCTTGCGAGTGTCCAGCAAGGCTTCATCGGTGACGGTTCCTGGGGTGATGATACGCATTACTTGGCGCTCTACGGGCCCCTTACTCTGTGCCGGGTTGCCGATTTGTTCGCAGATCGCAACTGACTCGCCCGCCGCAACCAAACGGGCCAGATAGCCGTCGGCGGCATGATAAGGAATACCGGCCATGGGGATGGGCTTGCCAGCCGATTGGCCGCGCTGGGTTAGTGTGATCTCTAGTAACCGCGATGCCTTGCTGGCGTCTTCGTAAAAGAGCTCATAGAAGTCACCCATGCGGTAGAACACGAGGATGTCGGGGTGTTCCGCTTTGACGCGCAAATATTGCTGCATCATGGGCGTATGTCGGTTGTCCGGGGCACCCTTACTCATGAGTGGCCGAGTTGAATTCGGGTTGCCATTGGTCTTCACGAACAACTATACGGATCGCTTCCTTAACGGCTTCCAGTGCATGTTCGGATCAGGACGTCCTGGTTGCAGGTCCGGTCTCGATGGGTGTTTCGGGGTCGTTACCCCAATCCGACCAGGATCCCGGATAGCCCCTGAGATGGGCGAAGCCCAGTAGCTTGAGCACGAAATAGCTGTGCGCCGAACGCTGGTGGGTCTGGCAATGCACGACGGTTTCGCGGCTGGGGTCGAGACCGGCGTCCTGATAGATCCGACGTAGCTCATCGAGCGGGAGGAGTCGCATCTGCCGGTCTCTGTCGATGGCTTGCGTCCACTCGATATTGACGGCGCCGGGAATGTGCCCGGCACGCAGGGCGCGTTTGTCGACACCTTCGTACTCGGCGGGCGTTCGGACATCGACGATTTGGAGGTCGCCGAGCCTAGCCTGGATATAGGCATTGTCAGCGATGACCGCTGCTTCGGTACTGGCATGGTAGTCAGTCGGTGTTATAGCGGGTGTCTCGGTGCTTAAGGGGCGGCCTTCGGCGGCCCAGGCCTGTAGCCCGCCGTCCAGGAGCGAGGCGTTACGGTGGCCCAGGCAGTCGAGCGTCCAGAGCAGTCGACAGGCCTTGGCGTTCGCCTCCTCGTCATATGCCACGATATGGGTGTCGGTGCTGACGCCGAGCGATCCCAGGAGACCTTCGAGGTAGCGTATCTCCGGCAACAGTCCCATGACTGGCGGCTGACTGGCCATGAGTCCGCCGATATCGAGGTTGATGGCCCCAGGAATGTGTTGTTGCATATGGACCGGGGGACGCGATAGATCGATGACCAGGATGTCGTGGTCATCCAATACGGACTGGAGGGCTGCGCCATCAATTAATAAGGGGTATCGGGACTGGTTCATGGGAGCTCTCTCACGGCTAACAGTAGTGCGGATGGCCTTAAAGTGTGTTGGCGGGTGATTTGGGGTTCAATAGCGATTCCGGTAGTAGTGGGCGGATCTCCTGGAGGATTTCCTGGAAAACGCGGGGCGTACCGGCCACAATCTGCCCTCTTTCCAAATAGTCCTCTCCACCGGAAAAATCGCTGACCAAGCCGCCAGCCTCCCGGATGAGAAGGACGCCCGCCGCCATATCCCAAGGTTTGAGTCCAATCTCCCAAAATCCGTCTAGACGTCCGGCCGCCACATAGGCCAAGTCAAGTGCTGCGGCGCCGGGGCGACGTATGCCCGAAGTCTTCAGCAATAGCGCTTTGAAGCAGGCCAGGTATTCGTCCAGATATTGGTAGTCTCGGAACGGAAAGCCGGTGCCAAGCAATGTGCCGGTCAAGCCTTTGGCGCTGCTGACCCGCATCCGACGTTGGTTACAATAGGCGCCACAGCCGCGGGTCGCGGTAAACAACTCTTGGCTGATTGGGTCATAAATAACAGCCTGCTCGATCCGGTCGCGATGGCGGAGTGCGATGGAAACCGCAAACTGTGGAAACCCGTGCACGAAGTTGGTCGTGCCATCCAATGGATCGATAATCCAGCAGTAGTCATTGCCGTCGGTCGCGCCGCCTTCTTCGGCGAGGATGGCGTGCTCGGGGTAAGCCTGGCGGATAACCTGAATGATCGTCGCCTCCGCACGTTGGTCGATCTCGGTGACGAAGTCGTTATTCCCTTTCGTGGTGACTTTGATGTCTTCGATCCGCCCAAAGGCGCGGGTGATGACGTTTCCGGCCTGACGCGCGGCCTTGATGGCAATATTGAGTGCTGGGTGCATGGTTAGAATCTGGAAGTCGAATGTTCGCCAAGGGTACTCGAAAGGCAAGTGATTCGACAAGGGAAGCTAGAGTCTATCTTAGAATAATAGAGCTCACTACGTTTTGAGGTAGGTTCCAAGATCGATGCTGAGGGCGTCACTTTTCAAAATCGTTGGCATCATGTAGGGTCAGCCGATGTTTGAACAGATCCGAATTGTGCTTGTCCACACGACCCACCCCGGTAATATTGGTGCAGTCGCCCGCGCCATGAAGAATATGGGGTTGGGCGAGCTTTGGCTGGTTGCACCCAAGGTCTTTCCTTGTGCCGAGGCATCGGCCCGGGCATCGGGGGCTGACGACCTGCTCGCGACCGCTCGCGTGGTGGACACACTGAGCGAGGCCGTCGCTGACTGTGGCTTGGTAATCGGAGCGAGTGCCCGGCAGCGAGCCTTGGATCTCGTCGAGGAGATGCCCTGGGTTGCGACGCGTCAGGCGTTGGCTGAATCCAATCACCACCCTGTTGCATTTGTCTTTGGTCGTGAGCACTCAGGGTTATCGAACGCGGAGCTCGATTTGTGTCACATGCGCCTCTGGATCCCCGTCTCCGACGACTTCCCGTCCTTGAATCTGGCCGCTGCGGTTCAGGTAGTCGCCTACGAGTTGCGCAAAAATGCACTCTGGTATAGTAATACCGAGCAGAACAGTCGGGAACCTTTGCCCGAGGAGCTTGCCTCATCCATGGATATGGTTCGGTTTTATGACCACCTGGAGATCGTACTCCAGGAGATTGGTTTTCTGAATCGCAACAATCCCCGAAAGTTGATGCGTCGGCTGCGCAGGCTGTTTCAGCGAGCCAGGCCGGATTGCAATGAGGTCAATATTCTACGCGGGATACTGACAGCTGTTCAGGGCATGTTATCCGGTCGATAGATCGGCGGCGACCTCGTCGCCCGGTTAGCGCGGGGGATAAAAACCCTACAAATGAGTATATAATGCCTGAAATATCCGCTAGGGAATTATGGTTTCAATGTTCAAGCACCTGAAAGAGGACATCGCTTGCGTCTTTGAGCGCGATCCGGCGGCTCGTAGCGTCTTCAGTGTCGTGACTACGTATTCCGGCGTGCATGCGCTGATTCTACATCGCGTGAGCCACCGTTTGTGGTGCTGGAGGTTGAAGTGGCCAGCCTCATTTCTTGCGACGTTTTCACGGTTTCTGACCGGTATTGAGATCCACCCCGCAGCCAGAATCGGCAGGCGTTTTTTTATCGACCACGGTATGGGGGTTGTGATTGGGGAGACTGCAGAGATCGGTGATGATTGCACGCTCTATCATGGGGTTACGTTGGGCGGCACCAGCTGGGAAAAGGGTAAACGTCACCCAAGACTCTGTAATAATGTCATCATCGGCGCCGGGGCAAAGGTCCTGGGACCGATCACGATCGGTGAGGGAGGCCGGATAGGTTCGAATGCCGTCGTTAACAAAGATGTCCCTCCAGGGGCAACCGTAGTCGGAGTGCCTGGACATGTCGCCAGTCGTGCTCAGACGGGCGATGAGAAACGTCGCCGCGAGTTTGCCCGCAAGATCGGTTTTGAGGCCTATGGGGCCTCGCAGGATCTCGACGACCCGGTCGCGAGATCAGTACATAGCCTACTCGACCACGTGCATGCGTTGGATCTGAAGATCGATATGATGCGCGCGGAAATGAAAAGGCATGGACTGGAAATCCCGGATAAGGCTACCAAAGAAACTGAGCTATGTGAGCTCGATGGGGCCGCCTCTGGGAAGAGTCAGTCAGTGGGTAATACTTGACTATTTTAGTCAAGTATGTAAAATGTTGCACTATCGGATGATGCTATCCAAACAGGGGAGTCCCGTCATATGAAACTTACAACCAAAGGGCGCTATGCCGTTACGGCCATGCTTGACTTGGCCCTTCATGCCAAGGAGGCACCGGTCCCGCTTGCCGATATTTCGCAGCGTCAGGGGATCTCCCTGTCATATTTGGAGCAGTTGTTCGCGAAGCTTCGTCGTCAGTCCCTGGTACAGAGCGCGCGCGGACCGGGCGGTGGTTACCGCTTGAGCCGGGATCCGGATGAAATTACGGTGGTCGAGATTATTAATGCCATCAACGAAAACGTCGATGCCACCCGCTGTGGCGGCTTGGGCAACTGTCAGGACAATCAACCCTGTCTGACGCATGAGCTATGGATGGACCTGAGTGATAAGATTCACACCTTTCTTGCCGGAATCAGCCTCGGGGATCTCGTCGACAAAAAGGACGTTCAGGTTGTCCGTAGCCGACAGGACAGCCTTCATAAGGGCAAACCCGTCAGTCAGGCTGTGCTTGGCTGATTAAGTACGCCTTAGACCATGACCACGTACTTCGATCATAATGCCACGACGCCTTTGGACGACAGGGTTGCTGAGGTTATGCTGCCCTATTTATATGGGCGATATGGTAATCCGTCTAGCTTGCATCGGCTGGGTCGCCAATCCCGACAGGCGCTGGAGCAGGCGCGGGAGCAGGTGGCGGCGCTTGTGGATGCGCACCCGGCTCAGGTCGTTTTCACGAGCGGCGGTACGGAATCGAATAATCTGGCCCTGCGTGGCGTATCCGCTGACCACTTGGTCATCAGCGCTATCGAGCATGCCTCGGTCATGATGCCGGCTCGTTTCATCGAGTCCGCGGGTTGTAGGCTATCCATCGCGAATGTCGACACTCAGGGACGCATTGATCAATCGTTGCTCCGGGCTCATCTTCACAGCGCTGGGGAGGCCTATACAGTACCAAAACGGGGCTTGCTCTCCGTGATGATGGCGAATAATGAGACCGGTGTGATTCAGGACATCCCCGCGCTCTCAGCACTCGCGCGTGATCATGGCTATTTTATGCATTGTGATGCCGCACAGGCCGCGGGTCGAATCCCTATTCGCTGGGGCGATGCCAACGTGCATTTTATGTCCTTGTCGGCACATAAGATGTATGGCCCTAACGGTATCGGCGCGTTGATCGTAGACAAGTCCGTTGAATTGGCGCCCCAGATGTTGGGCGGCGGCCATGAATCCGGGTGTCGTGCCGGGACCGAGAATTTAGCCGCCATCGTCGGCTTTGGCGCTGCGGCAGAGCTGGCCCAGGGTCGTCTTGAGGCCACTAGACGCCATTTGATGGCGCTGCGCGACCGTCTGGAACATCAGATGGCTCACTTGCCCGTCGTGACCTACTCGACTCATGCAAACCGCTTGCCCAACACGTTGTGTCTATCCGTCCCCGGCATTGACGGTGAGACACTTGTCATGCAGCTCGATCAAGCCGGGTTTGCGGTGTCGAGCGGTTCCGCCTGCGATAGTGGCGGGCGCACCCCGAGTCATGTCCTTATGGCGATGGGAGTCCCGGCTGAGCTCGCGATGTGCGCGGTTCGTATCAGTCTCGGGATTGCCAATACATCTAAGGACGTTGATGCCTTTGTGTCCATTTTGACCGGGGTGATTGAGAGATTCGCGGCAAATCGGGCGACGCCCGAGGTCGCGACTGTATCCTGAATTATAGAGTGAGAATCTGGAATGACGATCGCATTACCCATTTACCTCGACTACTCCGCCACCACGCCGGTAGACCCTCGGGTTGCCGAACGCATGATGGCTTGTCTGACGCCGTCCGGGAACTTCGGTAACCCAGCTTCGCGTTCGCATGTTTTCGGTTGGCGCGCCGAGGCGGCGGTCACCGAGGCACGCGAACAGGTCGCGGCGCTGATCGGAGCGGATCCTCGAGAGATCGTTTTCACTTCGGGCGCGACCGAGTCGGACAATCTCGCGATCAAGGGCGCGGCTCACTTCTATCGCCAGAAGGGTAACCACATCATCACAACGCGTACGGAACATAAGGCCGTGCTGGATACCTGCCGCCAATTGGAGCGCGAAGGATTTGAGGTTACCTATCTCGACCCTGAGCCCAATGGTTTGATCGATCTCGATAAGCTGGCCGCGGCAATGCGTCCGGAGACTATTCTGATCTCGATTATGCACGTCAACAATGAGATCGGAGTCATTCAGGATATTGCTGCGATTGGTGAATTGGCCCGCGCTCGTGGGGTGCTGTTTCACTGTGATGCGGCTCAGAGTGCTGGTAAGGTGCCTATCGACCTCACCACGATGAAGGTCGACATGATGTCGTTGTCGGCACACAAGATCTATGGCCCTAAAGGCGTTGGTGCGCTCTATGTCCGCCGTAAGCCGAGGGTGCGGATCGAGGCCCAGATGCATGGCGGTGGCCATGAGCGCGGTATGCGCTCCGGAACACTGGCGACTCATCAGATCGTCGGCATGGGCGAGGCCTTTCGGATTGCCGCTGAAGAAATGGCAGCCGAGAATGAACGCCTCCTGTTGTTACGGCAACGCCTTTGGGATGGTTTCAAGAATATCGAAGAAGTCTATTTGAACGGCGACTTGGATCAACGCGTCGCTGGAAACCTCAACGTCAGTTTTAACTTCGTGGAAGGTGAGTCGCTGATCATGGCCCTCAAGGACATCGCGGTATCATCCGGTTCAGCGTGTACCTCGGCCAGTCTTGAACCCTCCTATGTGTTGCGCGCCATTGGACGCAATGATGAGCTTGCGCATAGCTCACTGCGTTTTTCGATCGGACGTTTCACGACGGCAGAGGAAATCGACTACGCCATAGATCTGGTTCGGGCCAGTGTGGAGCGACTGCGTGATCTCTCGCCTTTGTGGGAGATGTACCGCGACGGTGTCGATCTGAGTTCGGTGCAGTGGGCCGCACATTGAGCCCAATAGCACATCTTGGTTACATTCTTATTCGTGTGTTAGGAGAATACTGACATGGCATACAGTGAAAAAGTTTTGGAACACTATGAGCATCCCCGCAACGTGGGTTCGTTTGACAAGGGAGATGTCAGCGTGGGCACTGGTATGGTGGGTGCGCCTGCTTGTGGCGATGTCATGCGTTTGCAGATCAAGGTCAATGACGAGGGGATCATCGAAGATGCCCGATTCAAGACTTATGGCTGCGGTTCGGCCATTGCGTCGAGCTCCCTGCTGACCGAGTGGGTCAAGGGTAAGACCCTGGAGCAGGCTACAGAGATCAAAAACACGCAGATCGCCGAGGAGTTGGCCCTGCCGCCCGTCAAGATCCATTGCTCCGTGCTGGCCGAGGATGCCATCAAGGCTGCAATTGATGATTATGTGGCCAAACGTTCGACGCCTGAAGCGCAGTCCTGACGAGGGAGGGGTAACGGGATGGCGATTACGATGAGTCCTAAGGCCGTTCGGCATGTCAGAGGCTTTCTCGAGCGACGCGGTCAGGGTGGTGGGCTGCGGCTTGGGGTCAAGACCTCGGGCTGTTCGGGTCTGGCATACGTGCTGGAGGTCTTTGATGAAGTCGATAAGAACGACGAGGTCTTTGACATCGACGGCGTTAAGATCGCGGTTGATCGCAAGAGCCTGGTCTATCTCGATGGGACCGAACTCGATTACACTCGCGAAGGACTCAACGAGGGTTTTAAGTTCAACAACCCCAATGAGAAGAACTCCTGTGGATGTGGAGAGAGTTTCGGCGTCTGATCTGCTGAGACGTCACGGAGATGAATACGGTACTGAGAAAGGATCACTTTGCCCTCTTTGGGCTGACGCCACGATTTAATCTTGATAGCAGCGATCTTTATCGACGCTATCGGGATTTGCAAAGAACCCTCCATCCGGACCGATTTGCTGGCGCCAGCGCCCAGGATCGCAGACTCTCCGTACAGATGGCCGCTCAGCTCAACGAGGCCTACAGCATTCTGAGCAAGCCCCTCTCTCGGGCGCGCTATCTTCTCGAATGTCTAGGGCAGCCGCCTCAGGGCAATCCCAAGAACCTGGATATCGCATTTCTGCAGGAACAGATCCTATTGCGCGAGGAATGGGAAGACATCAGACGGACCGGCGGCCAAGCGGTGATCACGGCATTCCATCGCGACATCAAACGACGTATTGAGGCCGAGGAGGCCGAGTTCTCGCGCTTGGCAGCTGATATTGATGCTGTCGAAGGCGCCCTCGACCTGGCTCTCCAGGCATTTTATCGTATGCAATTCTATTATCGGCAACTTGAAGATTGTCAGCTTCAGAATCCGGAAAACACAAGGCAACATGACCCTCTTACAGATTAGTGAACCCGGCCAGAGTCCTGAGCCGCATCAGTCTCGGCGTGCAGCAGGAATCGACCTTGGAACAACCCACTCACTCGTGGCTACGATCGTCGACGGGCGCCCGGAGACCATAGCCGATGCCGGGGGCCGTGTCCTCCTGCCGTCGGTTGTTCGTTATCTCACTGATGCGGCCCCCATTGTTGGTGATGCCGCCCGAGCGGCCCAATCGGAGGATCCGCTCAATACTTTGGCCTCAGTCAAGCGGCTGATCGGTCGTTCCATCGACGAGTTCCCGGACTTCGCCAATCATTCGCACTACAAGTTTATAGACGATGATTCGGCGATGCCGCGATTTGATACGGTCGCCGGTCCTATCAGCCCCGTGCAGGCATCTGCCGAGATCTTAGGCGCGCTTGCACGCCGGGCCAGCGAGGCCTTAGGAGGAAAACCCGACGGCGTCGTGATCACCGTGCCCGCCTATTTCGACGATGCCCAACGACAGGCGACCGCAGATGCGGCGCGGATTGCCGGGCTCCATGTCCTGCGCCTTTTGAACGAGCCAACTGCTGCGGCTGTTGCTTACGGCCTTGATCACGGCGGCGAGGGTATTCACGCTGTTTACGATCTCGGCGGGGGCACCTTCGATGTCTCGATACTGCGCTTCAGCAAAGGTGTTTTCGAAGTGCTCGCCACGGCGGGGGATTCGGCATTGGGTGGCGACGACATTGACGGCCTCCTGGCGAGTTGGATCAAACAGCAGGCGGGACTTGGCGATGACATCGGTTATGGCCTGCAGCGACACCTCCTGTCACTGGCCAGATCGGTGAAGGAAGGTCTGAGCGAGCATGGTGAAATGGAGATCGAGTTGGTGAAGTCGCCTCAAGGACCATGGCAGGGCCGGATCACGCGCGTGCAGTTCGATGACCTTATCGGTGACCTCGTTGAGCGGACACTGGCCCCATGTAGACAGGCTGTCAATGATGCGGGCATCGATATGGGTGAGCTTACCGAAGTCATCCTGGTCGGCGGCTCCACCCGCATACCGTTGGTGCGTCAGACCGTTGAGAGATTTTTTAGACGTCCGCCGCATGTCGAGATCAATCCCGACAGGGTCGTCGCGCTCGGCGCGGCGATCCAGGCCGATATCCTGATCGGTAACAAGCCGGACAGCGATATGCTGCTACTTGACGTCATTCCACTCTCCCTCGGAATCGAGACCATGGGTGGCCTTACCGAGAAGATTATTCCGCGAAACACCACCATTCCAGCAGTGCGCGCCCAGGATTTTACGACCTATCGAGACGGTCAGACGGGCCTGAGCCTGCATGTGCTGCAGGGTGAGCGTGAGCTCGTGAGTGATAATCGCTCGCTGGCTCGATTCGAGCTCAAGGGGATCCCGCCCATGGTAGCGGGCGCCGCCCGTATTCGAGTGACCTTTCAGGTCGATGCCGATGGTTTGCTTAAGGTCTCAGCGCGTGAGCAGACCCAGGGCATTGAAAGTCATATCGAGGTTAAGCCGTCCTATGGGCTTAGCGACGTCGAGATCGAGTCCATGCTGACCGCCGCCATGGATCACGCCGGTGAAGACATCGGGCAGCGCCGTTTACGTGAGCTTAAGCTGGAGGCCGATCAGGCTATGGCGGCGCTGACGGCCGCGCTGGAAAAGGATGGCAGCCGTTTGCTCAACAGCGATGAACGTGCCGAAATTGATACTTCGCTGGCTCGACTTCAGGGCATCAATCAGGGCACTGACGAGGCCGCGATCCGGGATGCCTCGGAGGCGCTCGAACAGGCCTCGACCGTGTTTGCCCAACGACGCATGGATGATGCTGTTCGTCATGCCCTGGCAGGACATGGCGTCACTGAATTTTCAGGAGATGGTGATGCCTAAATTAATCTTTCTGCCACATGAGGATTTGTGTCCTGAGGGCGAGGTGCTTGAGGTCGAGCCCGGCATCAGTATCTGCGATGCCGCCTTAAAGAATCATATCGATATCGAACACGCTTGTGAGAAATCATGCGCATGTACGACCTGTCATGTCTATATTCGAGAAGGCATTACCTCGTTAGACCCTGCCAGCGACGACGAGGAGGACATGCTGGATAAGGCCTGGGGAGTTGAGCCTGATTCGCGGCTGAGCTGTCAGGCGATCGTTGGTGATGAGGACCTGACTATAGAGATTCCGCGCTATACCATCAATATGGTTTCCGAGGGGAGCTGATTGCATGAGCCTGAAATGGACCGATTCATTGGATATTGCCATAGCCCTGGACGATGCCCACCCGGATGTCGACCCGTTGGCGGTCGCGTTTCCGGCACTTCGGGACTGGGTGTTCGCTCTTGACGAGTTCGACGATGATCCCACGCATTGCGGAGAACGCGTCCTGGAGGCCATCCAGATGGCCTGGATCGACGAACACGATTAGGGAACCGCCGGTCAAGTTATGGCGCGAAGATCTTGTGCGCCTAAAGGCAATCTTCCGAGTTACACCTTATCCCTTGGGCACGCTTTTCGACTGTTGGTTAAGCGGCTCGTCATCGGTATTCGCTCTTGTGTTGGGACGGAGCGCGCGCATTCCTGATATCATTTATTGTCGGTCGTTGTCGATGACCCCGGCAGGGTCTCGAAGACCGATACCGTGGTTTCCCTTTAACGACCTCTAGGTTTATCCACTGCTTTCGGATTCAACGCCTGAATGGACCGCCGTCACCCGCCAATGATCTCCGGTAAACCGCCTGCCCGGAGCAGGGGCATCGTCATGATCATTGCGGTCGCCCTGTTGTGCTCCTCCTGCGCCACGAATCCCCCCGCACCTGAGCCATCCGAAGCGTTGCCTGAAGGGGGGCTACCCGGTAAATGGTCTTCGACCCTGCCGGCCGATGACGAGGTCTTTGTGCGCGGCTGGCTCAACGATTTCGATGCCCCAGGGCTCAGCGCCATCGTTGCTGAGGCATTGAATGCCAACCGGGACCTCCAGGCTGCGGCGGCACGGGTCGATGCGGCCAGGGCCCAGGCCAGGATCTCGGGCGCGGCGCTGTGGCCTGACGTAGACCTGTCGTTTTCCGCCCAGCGCAGCCAGCGAACGCCGTCGGGACTTGCAGTAGGGTCATCCCCAGCCGTGACTCGCTTTGGTTTGGACGCAAATATTTCCTGGGAGGCCGACCTCTGGTCGCGTCTTGACGATCAGGCCAAGGCCGCGGGGCTGACGGCTGAGGCAAGCGAAGCCGATTATGCTGGCGCCCGCCTGAGCCTCGCCGCCTCGGTGACCCGATCCTGGTTCGCCTTAGCGGAGGCATCGGCGCAGACCTTGCTATCCGAGCATACGGTTGAGAGTTTTCGGCGCGCTCGCGATGCCATCGAAGAGCGCTACCGTAGCGGTTTGGCATCCGCCTTGGATTTGCACCTAGCTCGAGAAAATGTCGCGACGGCCGAGAGCGCGTTGGCGCAATGGCGGCGTGATCGAGACGGTGCAGTTCGTGTGCTTGAGGCGCTGATGGGGCGTTATCCATCGGCGGCATTTTCCTTGAGCGGTGTGTTGCCTCAGGTTCGGCATCCCGTCCCGGCCGGCTTGCCAGCTAGTCTATTGATCCGCCGACCGGACTTGTTGGCAGGTGAGATGCGCTTGCGTGCGGCGAGCTATCGACTGATGGCCGCTAGGAAAAACCTCCTGCCGTCGATTAGGCTGACGGCATCAGGCGGCACCGCGAGTTCGGCGCTACGTAATTTGCTGGATTGGAACCAGCTGGTGTGGAGCCTGCTTGGCAGCGTGACTCAACCCCTGTTTAACGGTGGACAGCTCTCCGCAGAGCGAGCCCTGGCAACCGCCGATCATCACGAGCTTTGGGCGGCCTATGCCCAGGCGATACTTACCGCCTTTCGCGAGGTCGAGACCGCCTTGGCGGCCGAGAAGTGGTATGGCGATCAGAAATCCGCGCTGGACGTCGCTTCAAGCGAGGCTGAAGCAGCTGTGGAACTTGCTTTTGAAAAATACGGTCAGGGACTGATCGATATTGTCACGCTGCTGGAGACGCAGCGTCGGGCATTTACCGCTGAAAGCAACCGGCTGCGTACGATCCGCCAGCGACTGGATAATCGTGTGTCGCTCTATCTGGCGTTGGGTGGCCCATTTGAGGCGCCCGCGAAGGAGAACAAGGTGAAACCGTGAATAAATGGATGCGAATGATAATGCCTGCGGCCGTAGCGGGCGCGGGCCTCGCTGTGGGCATGACGCTTATGGCGACGGGTCCCACGACGGAGCGAAAGCGCCCACCGCCCGTCGTGCCCGTCGTGGAGGCCATGACAGTAAGCGCTCAGGATTATTCGATTCGGATCAAGAGTCGCGGTACCGTTGCGCCGCGTACCCAAAGTACGCTGATCCCGGAGGTCTCGGGGCGGGTCGTTAAGGTGTCTCCGGCGTTGCGTAGCGGCGGTTTCTTTGAGAAGGGCGATGAACTGCTGCGCATTGATTCCACGGATTATGATAGCGCTGTTGTGATCGCGCGCGCCGACTTGGCGCGGGCTCGGCTGACACTGGCTCAGGAAGAGGCGCAAGCCGATCAGGCGCGCCGAGATTGGGAGCGACTCTCCCCCAAAGATGCCCCGTCCGCACTGGTGTTGCGCCGTCCGCAAGTGGAAAGCGCCAGGGCCGAGGTTGCTGCGGCTGAGGCCAGACTGGCTCAGGCCGAGGTCCAACTGGCGCGCACCCGTATCCTGGCGCCCTATGCCGGACGGGTCTTGCAGAAGCAAGTAGATGTCGGTCAGTACGTGGCGCCGGGTACGACCTTGGCCACGATCTATGCGGTGGACTACGTGGAGATTCGATTGCCTCTGACCGACAATCAGGTCGGGTTCGTTGATTTTCCGGAGCAGTATCGGGGCGGGCCCGCGAGTACACCGGTGGTGAAGGGCGCGGCAGTCACCCTGACCGCCCGAATCGGTCAGGATCGTTACACCTGGCGCGGTCGCCTGGTAAGGACCGATGGCGCGATCGATATCGAGAACCGGCAGTTGTTCGTGGTCGCGCAGGTCGACGATCCCTATGCCCGACATGGCGAGACACCACCGCTCAAGATCGGACAGTTTGTGGAGGCTGAGATCGAGGGACACACGCTGCACAATGTCTTTGTCCTGCCGCGTGCGATCCTAGAGCCTGGAGATAAGGTCGTGGTGATCGATGACGCCAGTCGGCTGCAAAGACGAGCGGTCGAGGTCGGTTGGCGAAGCGGTGATCAGGTAGTGATTAGCGAGGGGCTCAAGGCCGGCGAACGTGTTTCCCTGACGCCCATGGCTTTCGCAGCCGAAGGTGCGTTGGTGCGCATACAAGGTGAGGCGGCACCGCAAGAAGGGCGCAAGGTCGGCCCGGCGGCCGGGGGTTAGTCGCAATGAATGGCATGATCGCCTGGTTCGCGCGCAACGAGGTGGCCGCCAATCTGTTGATGGTCATGGTCATCGCGATCGGCGCCTGGTCATTGCTAGACCGCATCCCGCTCGAGGTATTCCCCGAGTTCGAGCGAGATGTCGTGACGATCTCGATGACCTATCGCGGGGCCACGCCGGCAGAGGTCGAGGAGTCTTTGGTGGTCCGGATCGAAGAGGCCATCGCCGATCTGGATGGGATAAAGGAAATCATATCTAACGCCAATGAGGGCGCAGCCCGTATCCGTGTCGAACTCGAGAAGGGGCGTGATCCGCGCGCGCTGTTGGATGATATCAAGACCCGCGTGGATGCTATTTCGACCTTTCCGGACGATACCGAACGTCCAACCTATAGCGTCGTCCTGTTCCGCCGTGGGGTCATCAACGTCATTGTCTCCGGAGAACTGCCTGAGGCCGAGTTGCGCAAATTGACCCAGCAGGTCCGTGATGATCTGGCCGCTTTGCCGGAGGTCAGTTTGGCCGAGATGAGTACGACGCGGGCGCCGGAGATTTCGATCGATGTCAGCGAAAACGCCCTGGTTCGCTACGGATTGACTTTTGATGCCGTGGTCAATGCCGTGCAGCGTTCCTCCGTCGATTTGCCTGCGGGCTCGATACGCACCGCCGGTGGAGAGATCCTGCTGCGCACCAAGGGGCAGGCCTACGTGGGTGCGGATTTCGCCCGAATTGCGATTCGCACCCGTCCGGATGGGACGCGGTTGACCGTGGGTGAGGTCGCCACGGTGCATGATGGTTTTGAGGATGAGCCCATCTTCACGACCTACAATGGACGCCGGGCCATGGAAGTCGAGGTGTACCGAACGGGTGATCAAAGTGCACTGGATATCGGCCGAGCGGTCAAAACATTCGTCGCCGATGCCAAGAGTCGGGCGCCGTCAGGCGTGTCGATCGACTATGCCCATGATCGATCGCGCATCGTTAAACTACGCCTGAATACATTAGCGACCAGCGCCTGGCAAGGTGGTCTTCTGGTGTTCTTGATATTGGCGCTATTCCTGCGCATGTCGGTCGCACTTTGGGTTTGCGTCGGCATCCCAATCAGTTTTATGGGGGCGCTGGCACTGATGCCGTCGCTAGGTGTTACGATCAATATTATCAGCCTGTTCGCCTTTATCCTCGTGCTCGGTATCGTTGTCGACGACGCCATCGTGACGGGCGAAAATATATACAGTCACCTCAAGCGTGCCGAAAACCCGGTTGGCGCCGCCGTAATCGGCACACAGGAGATCGCGGTCCCTGTTACCTTCGGTGTCCTGACCACGGTCGCGGCCTTTCTTCCATTAATATTCATGGCGGGACAGCGTGGCCCCATATTTGCGCAGATCCCGATGATCGTGATTCCGGTGCTGCTGTTTTCCTGGGTGGAGTCCAAACTGATCCTCCCGGCGCATATGCGGCATGTCCGCGTCAATCCAGATCCGAATGCCGAGCCCGCCTACGTGCGCCTACAGCGCAAGGTGGCGGACGGCTTGGAGAACTGGGTTGCAATAGTCTATCAACCCTTTCTGGATCGGCTGCTCCGGCATCGCTATCTAACATTGGCCGTCTTTGTCGCCGTGTCGTTTGTGATTATCAGTTTCGTGCTTAGCGGGCGCTACGGGTTCACGTTTTTCCCACGTGTTCAGAGTGAGACCGCACGGGCCACACTGGTGATGCATACAGGAACCGCGGAGGAGGTGACAGAGCACTATCTCAAGCGTATTGAAGACGTCGCCAAATCCCTGCAGCAAAAATATGTCGATGACCAAGATCAGTCGTTGATCCGAAATATCACGGTGGATATGGGGTCGGCGGGTGGCGGATTCGGTCAACCGAGTTCTGGTGGTAGTTCGGATGTCGGCCGGGTCAGTCTGGAGCTCATGCCGCCTGAGGAGCGTCGGATTGAGGTGACCACCTCGGCCATCGTGTCCGCTTGGCGACGGGATATCGGCACCATTCCCGGTGCCAAAGAACTGAATTTTCGGGCTGAGATCGGGCGCGGCGGCGACCCTATCGACGTTCAGCTGTCGGGCCAGGATTTCTCGGTCCTGGCCGAGGTGTCGGCCGCCGTGCGCAAGCGTTTGGCGGAGTATCCCGGCGTATTTGATATCCAGGATAGCTTCGATGAGGGTAAGCCGGAGATCAAGCTGACTATGCGGCCCGAGGCGGAGTTGTTAGGTCTGTCGGCGACAGATTTGGGACGCCAAGTGCGCCAAGCCTTCTTCGGCGCCGAGGCGCAACGTATTCAACGCGGCCGGGATGACGTACGCGTCATGGTTCGTTATCCGGAATCGGAGCGTCGGACGGTCAGCAGTCTCGACACCATGCGGATTCGCACGAGCGATGGTACCGAAGTGCCATTCGGCAATGTCGCGGAAATCGATATGGGGCATGGGTTCTCCACCATCCGACGGGTCGATCGGCAGCGGGTCGTCAATGTCACTGCTGATCTCGACAAGGAGCATACCGATGCTCGTCAGATCGTAAAGGACTTGACCCGGTACCTTAACGGTCTGCTAGTCCGCTACCCAGGGGTGAGATACAGCATGGAGGGCGAGCAGCGAGAACAGCGGGAGTCGTTTCATAGCCTGATGCTGGGCACGGGTTTTGCGCTGTTCGCGATCTATACCTTGCTTGCGATCCCTTTTCGCTCTTACTCGCAGCCTATCGTGGTGATGCTCGTGATTCCGTTCAGTATCGTGGGCGCCTTGCTGGGCCATATGATCATGGGTTTGAATCTGAGCCTGATGAGTCTCATGGGCATCCTGGCGCTGGCTGGTGTCGTGGTCAACGACAGCTTAGTGCTCGTAGACTGGGTCAATCGACGTCGGCGTGAGGGTATGGTCTTGATTGATGCCTTGAGAACTGCGGGGGTATCGCGCTTTCGCCCTATCTTGTTGACCTCGCTGACGACCTTTGCCGGATTGACCCCATTACTTCTGGAGAAGAGTACCCAGGCCCAGTTTTTGATCCCAATGGCGGTCTCCTTAGGGTTCGGTATTATCTACGCGACCCTGTTGACATTGCTGCTGGTGCCGGTCGGCTATTTGATCCTGGAAGACCTGCTGGGCTTGTTCCGACGCCCTTCCGTCCCCATTATTCAGAAGTAGCAGGGTCTTTTTGGCGCGTTTTCGTCGCACAAAGTTGATTTAACGCACCAAATCGATCGGGAAATTTACATCTTTTAAGCACCATTTAATCAATCCTGACGTCTATAGCTTCAGGAAGCGCGAAAGATGTCACGGTTTTTTAGGCGGAATCTTAGCCGACCCCAATAGGCCTGTGGTGACTGGCCCATTTTTTGCTTGGCTATGGATGTGACTTAGTGTCATGACTCGTTCATGGAAACCGATTAACCTTTGGAGACCTTTGAGCAAACTGTGGCGTGCGCCAGTAGTCTATTAGCAAAGCCTCACAGGACCGTTTCAGAGAAACTCGAGATTTCAAAACCTATGATGAAGATTAATATGTCTGCCGAGAGTTCGATGATCTCTGCCCCAGAAACATTGTTTGCACCGGAAGTCGCCGAGGTCATTCTCGAGGCGGTTCAGCTGGCTGCAACGTCTCCTGATATCGATATGACGGTTGGCGGGATATTACGTCTGCTTGAGGATCGTTTGGGTCTCACCAAGGGTCGCGTGTTGCAAAAGGATTTCACGGACGGCCACTTACATGTCAGCTATGCGCATGGCTTGAGTCGGAGCGAGATTGAGCAGGCGGTATATGCCGTAGGTGAAGGGGTGACCGGGCGCATCTTCCAGTCCGGATCCAGCGT
>CAZASZ010000001.1:45320-46742 GCA_964487925.1 uncultured Gammaproteobacteria bacterium | reverse complement strand
TGCCAGGGACATCGCTTATATCGCTGTGCCGATTGTTTGGAATGATGGTGTGGTGGGTGTGCTTGCCGCACAATCGCCACCGAAGTCTGCTGCAGAGCTTTCGACCAACCACTATGTCATGCAGGTCATGGCCGCCTTGATCGGGCAGGTGTTATGTATCCATCGCATGGTTGCCGCGCAAATTCGTCAGTTACGACGCGAGAACGAACGTTTGCGCCGTATGGACCATGACGTTGACGGTGCGGTTCATGGCATCGTGGGCAAGAGTCCCGCTTTGCGCCGAGCTCTGGCGGACGCCGCGAAAGCTGCGACCTCGAACGCCACGGTTATGCTGATCGGTGAGTCAGGCTGCGGTAAGGAGCGATTCTCGCGCATGATCCACCTCGCCAGCGATCGCCGCGATGCCCCGTTCGTCTGCATCAACTGCGCAGCTATCCCTCATAATCTGCTTGAATCCGAGTTGTTCGGCTATGAGAAGGGTAGCTTTACAGGGGCTGCTGCGATGCGCAAGGGGACCTTTGAACTAGCTGCCGGCGGGACATTGTTCCTTGATGAGATCGGTGACATGCCAGTTGACTTGCAGGCCAAGCTGCTGCGCGTGTTGCAGGAAAGGACCGTACAGCGGATTGGCGGCAGTCAGGAAATCCCGGTTGATGTCCGTATCATCTGTGCGACCAATCGCCAGATGGAAGAGGCCATTAAGCGCGGTGATTTTCGTCTCGACCTCTACTATCGCCTGAATGTTCTGCCGATCTTGCTCCCACCCTTGCGGGAACGTGACGGGGACATCGACCTCCTGGCGTTGTATTTTCTGGCCCGTTACAACCAAAAACAACGTCGCAACGTGACCTTTTCCCCGGCGGCACTCAAACGCCTTGACGCGTTCGAGTGGCCGGGCAACGTCCGTCAACTCGAGAACTTCATTGAGCGGCTCGTGATCATGTCTGATGAGGAGCTGATTGTTCCCGATGGGATCGATGCCATGATGCTCATGGAGACGCCGATCACTATCGAGGGTCTGAAGTCGGCCAATGATGAAGAGATGGAACCTGTAGCTGAACGTGAGGACAACTATCGTCCTTATCGCCGAGTGCGCCATGACGATAGGGATGCAATCATCGAAGCCATGGAGAAGGCCCAGGGCAATAAGACGCAGGCCGCCAGGCGCCTTGGACTCAGTACCCGCCAGTTGCATTACCGTCTGAACAAGCTCGAGATCGAAGGTTAGGGGAATCTCTGAGATCAGAGGTTCCAAAATCCCCCCCTTTAGGGCCGGCCCCCCCCAATAAGCCGGCCCCTTTTTTTCTTCCCGCTTTGCTCTTTGCCCTGTTCTCTTATAGAGTAATCTTTCGATCTTCTACGTCTTTATTTCATGCGCATTCACCTTCTGTCCCCACAATTATCGAACCAGATCGCCGCCGG
>CAZASZ010000001.1:0-45220 GCA_964487925.1 uncultured Gammaproteobacteria bacterium | reverse complement strand
ATTTCATGCGCATTCACCTTCTGTCCCCACAATTATCGAACCAGATCGCCGCCGGTGAGGTCGTGGAGCGTCCCGCTTCGGTGGTAAAGGAATTAATCGAGAATAGTCTTGATGCCGGCGCGCGACAGATTCGGATCGATGTGGAACAGGGGGGGTTGAAGCGCCTCCAGGTTCGAGACGATGGCGGTGGTATAGAACGCGATGATCTGCAGCTCGCATTGAGTCGGCATGCCACTAGCAAGATCGAGTCTGCCACGGACCTTGCCGCTATCGCTACCCTTGGTTTCCGTGGTGAGGCGCTCCCAAGCATCGCCTCCGTGGCGGCGCTGACATTAACATCCTGTCGTGAAGGTCAGGATCATGGTTGGTCTCTGCGTTGTGAGGGCGACGTCCCGCGCGAGGAACCCCGGCCGGCTCCCCATCCCGTAGGCACCACGGTTGATGTGCGCGACCTCTTTTTCAACGTGCCTGCGCGGAGGAAATTTTTGCGTAACGAGAGGACCGAGTTCAAACATATCGAGGAGACTGTCCGACGTATGGCGTTGAGCCGCGACGGCGTCGCTTGGTCGTTGACGCACAATGGTCGGACGGTACTTGAGGTTCCTGCCTGCGATGATGCCTGGTCCTCAAACGCTCGACTGGGCCAGCTGTTCGGTCAGTCCTTCGCGGAGCAGATGGTCGTTATCACGGCAGAGTCCCAGACCCTGTCTCTGAGCGGCTGGATCGGGCTGCCCACGTGTTCACGCAGTCAGGCAGACATGCAGTACTTCTATGTCAATGGTCGCATGGTTCGTGATCGGCTCATCAATCACGCCTTACGCCAGGCCTATCAGGACGTTCTTTATCACGGCCGGCAACCGATTTACGTGCTCTATCTTGATATGCCACCCGAGGAGGTCGATGTCAACGTACATCCGGGGAAACAGGAGGTGCGATTTCGGGAATCCCGTTCGATCCACGACTTCGTCTCCCGTCGAGTCGCCGAGGTGATCGCCGATATCCGTCCCGAGACGCAGGGGCCGATCCCCACTCCGTCTACCGAGAGGTTGCGGCCCCAGCAGTATGTGGCCAGTGGTCGCGACACGGCTTCTGCGCATGGTCTCACCGATAGGTTGCCGTTGGAAGTAAGGGACACAGGTATCTCGGCCTACCAGGATCTGTACCGGAGTGACCACGGGGCAGTTGATTCGATGGCGGTTTCCGACGCACAGGCAGTGCCAAACAGCACGCACGAGGCGACCGTTCAGGGATCGCAACCGCTTGGCAGGGCCGTCGCCCAGATCCATGGAATTTACATCGTCGCCGAGAATGCTGGAGGCATGGTCCTTGTGGACATGCACGCGGCCCACGAGCGCATCACCTATGAGCACATGAAGCGCTGTCTTGCCGAGACCGGAATACGCCGTCAACCCTTGCTATTACCGGTGACGATCTTATTGTCCGTGCAGGAGGCGGAGCTGGTTGCAGTTGAGGAAGAACTGCTCCTCTCGCTTGGGCTTATGGCTCGGCGCTTGGGGCCCGATACTGTCGTGCTTCACGAGGTTCCCTCTTTGCTTGCCGAAGGTGATATCGAGAGCCTGTTTCGTGATGTCATAGCCGATCTTCGCAGTCTAGGCACGAGCGATCGTGTGACGATGGGGCAGAATGCTGTATTGTCACGCATGGCCTGTCATGGTTCCGTACGGGCCAATCGACAATTGAGCTTGGCCGAGATGGATGCGTTGATCAGGGACCTGGAGCGCACCGAGCGGGGAGGGCAGTGTAACCATGGTCGGCCGACCTGGGTGCGGTTGGATATGCAGGAGTTGGATAAAATATTTCTACGCGGTCGATGACCGTCCCGGTGTTCCCTGGTTACGGGCGGGAAAGGCTTAGATACAGCCGGTGCAGCTCCGCTACTTGTTTTTCCACGTGGTCGAGGTCATCGTCGTTTTCGATGATGTCGTCTGCCCGTGACCGTCGGACCTCGTCGCTGACCTGTGCAGACATGATGCGCCGAATGGTTATCTCGTCCAGGCCGCTACGTTCCTCGACGCGACGAATGCGGATTGATGAGTCGGTATCAACGACCAGGACTCGATCGACCAGATCGGTCATATTGGATTCGATGAGCAGAGGGATGGAAAAAACGCAGTAGGGTGTTTTGAGCGCCGACGCTCTGCGCAGCATCTCCCTGCGCACGAGGGGGTGTAGGATTCCTTCCAGCCGCTTTCTGAGTTCGGGTCGGGCAAAGACACGTTCCCTGAGTGCAGCGCGATTCAGGTCACCTTCTGTCGTGATCACGGTGTCCCCGAATACCGCCCGAATCTTGTCTAGCACAGGGCTGCCGGGCCGGGTGAGTTCATGGCTGATGACATCGGCATCGATCACGGTAACCCCTTGCGCCTCGAACATTCGCGAGACCGTGGATTTTCCGCTCCCAATGCCTCCGGTCAGAGCGATGATGAGCATGACATTGCCTCGTACGAGATCATGCTCGCATGGTGGTGTTTTTAGGGGTGTTGGTCAACCGTTCTAAGTCTTTCGGCGATACGCCGTTGGGCGCGCTTTTGTTAACCGCCGATGCCGGCCCAGTTTAGGTAGGCATCCCGCATTTGCTGTCCCCAAAGCAGCGTGATCCAGCCGGCAAGGGACAGGTAGGGCCCGAAGGGGATAGGGATCTGGCGGTCTCGGCCGATGAAGGCGACTATACTCACACCGACCAGTGCGCCGAGCAGCGACGAGGTCAGGACGATCGGGAATAGTCCCTGCCAGCCGATCCACGCACCAAACATTGCCAAGAGCTTGAAGTCGCCATAGCCCATTCCTTCCTTGCCCGTGAGCAACCGGAAGCTCTGAAACACCAGCCATAGGCTCAAATAGCCTGCTATGGCGCCGATGATCGCGTCATGGGTATTGGTGAAGATACCGAATAGACTCAGGCCCAGTCCCAACCAGAGCGTGGGCAGCGTGATGCTGTCCGGCAGGAGTTGGTGGTCGGCATCGATCACGGAGAGCGCTATGAGTGTCCAGGTCAAGACGGCCGCAGCCAGGGCCTGTATTCCCGGCCCATAATGCCAGGCCACAACCACGGTCAGTATTGCTGTCAAGGACTCGACGAGCGGGTATCGACCCGGGATACGCATACCGCATTCCGAACAACGTCTGCGTAGGAGCAGATAGCTCAAGATAGGGATGTTTTCCCAGAAGCGGATTTTGTGCCCGCATCCCGGACAATGCGAAGCCGGATGGCTGAGGTCAAAACGCTCCTCTTCCTCAGTGGTGGTTGTCGATGAAGGCTGTTCGTCAAACTCAGCGCATTGCCGACGCCACTGACGTTCCATCATAACCGGCAGTCGCAGGATAACGACGTTCAGAAAGCTGCCGACAATGACGCCGAGGACCGCAGCTAGGCCAAGGTAAATCTCCGGTTGTTCTTGAAACAGATCGATCGTCGTCATGAAGGCTGCTCTATTGTCGGGATTTCCGTTTCGTCTGGATAGGGCGGCGATACGCCCTTCGGCGAGTTTTGGCTTAGACTACTTCGCCCATCTTGAAGATTGGCAAATACATGGCGATAACAAGACCACCGATGACGACGCCCAAAAAGGCCATAATAATGGGCTCGAGCAGGCTGCTCAGGCCATCGACGGCATCGTCGACCTCCTGCTCGTAGAAATCGGCGACCTTGGCCAGCATGGCGTCGATGGAGCCCGCCTCTTCACCGATCGCGACCATCTGTACGACCATGTTGGGAAACAGATTGACGTTCCGCATGGCCAGGTTTAACTGCGACCCGGTGGAAATCTCGTCACGCATCTGCAGAATGGCGGTCGAGTAGACGTAGTTACCTGCCGCACCGGCAACGGTCCCCATGGCCTCGACCAGCGGAACGCCTGCCGCGAACATCGTAGAGAGTGTCCTAGCGAAACGCGCGATAGTAGCCTTCCTGATCAGGCTGCCGAAGACCGGCAACTTCAAGGTCAGCTTGTCGAGATTGTTGCGAAAGGCCTCGGAGCGATGTTTGGCCTCGAAAAAGAGGTAGAGCGCGATTCCGAGCCCCCCGAATATTGCCCACCAATAGGCCTGAAAGATCTTGGATAGCCCTATGACCATCAGAGTCATGGCGGGAAGGTCGGCGCCGAAACTACTGAACATCTCCTGGAACTGCGGGATCACGAAGATGAGCAGGATCGCAGTCACGATGAACGAAACCACAATCACGGCAATAGGGTAAAACAGGGCCTTTTTAATCTTGCTCTTGATGCCCTCGGTCTTTTCCTTGTAGGTCGCAATCTTATCAAGCAGGGAATCGAGGATACCGGCCTGTTCGCCGGCGTTGACTAGGCTGCAGTATAGGCTATCGAAGTGTCGCGGAAATTTCCCCAGAGCATCCGCCAGCGGGTTGCCTGACTCAATCTCGGCCTTGATGCTCATTATCATGTCCTGCATGCCCGCGTTTTCATGCCCTTTACCGATGATATCGAAAGACTGAACCAGGGGGACGCCCGACTGCATCATGGTGGCCATCTGGCGGCTGAATATTGCAACGTCGTTGGCCGTAATCTTCTTTTTCTTGGCGCGCTCACCACCGAAGAGTGCTTGGGACTTCTTTCGGATTTTGGTCGGGTTGATGCCCTGTTTGCGGAGGTCGGCACGGGCCAACGCCAGGCTTGAGCTGCGTGTTTCGCCCTTGACCTTGGCGCCTCGTTTGTCGCGGGCTTCCCATGCGAAGATCTGTAGTTTTTTTGCGGTTTCGGCCATAGCTCTACTCTACAATAACCCTGTGTAATTCTTCCAGGCTGAGGACGCCCTGCCTGACCTTCTGGAGTCCCGATTGAAAGAGATCGGGAATCCCTTCGTTCTTCGCCTGCTCGGCGAGTTGTATCGAGTTGCCGCCTTCCATGATGATCTTGCTCATGGCGTCAGAGATCGGCATGACCTGATAGATGCCGACTCGACCCTTGTAGCCATCGGTACATTGGTCGCAGCCGACGGCTTTGTAGATGATGAGATCATCGACCTCTTCAGGCGTAAAGCCCTCATCGATCAATGCCTGGCTTGGAATATCCGCCTGTTCCTTGCAGTGTGTGCAAAGTCGGCGACCCAGACGTTGGGCAATGATGAGATTGACTGCCGAGGCGATGTTGAACGGGGCCACCCCCATGTTGACCAGTCGAGTAAGGGTCTTGGGCGCATCATTGGTATGCAGTGTCGACAGTACTAAGTGACCGGTCTGGGCGGCCTTGACTGCGATCTCTCCCGTCTCTATATCACGGATCTCACCGATCATGATGATATCCGGATCCTGACGCAGAAACGACTTCAAGGCGCTTGGGAAGGTCAGTCCCGCCTTTGGGTTGACATTGACCTGATTGATCCCCGGCAGATTGATTTCGGCTGGATCCTCGGCCGTGGATATATTGCGGTCCTGGGTATTGAGGATATTTAGCGCCGTATAGAGCGAAACCGTCTTACCGCTACCCGTCGGGCCGGTTACTAGGACCATGCCATAGGGGCGATGAATGGCCTCGAGAAAGAGCTCCTTTTGTTCCTTTTCATAACCTAGGGCATCAATGCCGAGCTGTGCGCTGGTCGGGTCGAGGATACGCATGACAACCTTCTCGCCGAACAAGGTTGGGCAAGTGCTGACACGGAAGTCGATGACCCGGTTTCGGGACAGCTTCATCTTCATACGGCCGTCCTGAGGGACACGCCGTTCCGAGATATCCAGGCGCGACATGACCTTAATACGGGCAGCGATTTTCTTGGAGAGCGTGCTTGGCGGCGAGGCGATCTCCTTCAGGATGCCATCGACGCGAAAGCGTACCCTGAAGGTATGTTCGTAGGGTTCGAAATGAAGGTCCGACGCCCCTTTATTAACGGCGTCCAGAATGACCTTGTTGACGAAACGCACAATCGGGGTATCGTCGACCTCCGAACCGTCATCGTCGCTGCCCCCCTGATGATCATCGTCCTGATCGTTAAAGTCTATGTCATCGAGATCTGTATCATCGAGTCCTTCCTGCCGGGTCACCTCGGCCTCAAGGAGGTCGGTGATGGCCTTGATCAGCTTGTCGTGTTCGACGAGGATGGGTTCGACATTCGCGCCTACATGGAACTTGATTTCGTCGAGTCCCTGCAGATTTGCCGGATCCGAGAGCGCCGCGTAGAGGGTGCTGCCCCGTTTATACAGCGGCAGGGCCTTATGACGGCGGATTAGTTTCTCGTCGACCAGGGACAAGGGGCAGAGCTCCAGCTCCATGGCGGCGAGATCAAACAAGGGCATACCGAACTCCTGAGAGGATATCGTCGCGATCGTGAGGCAGTCGAGCATCTCGCCAGCGACGAGTTCCTCTACAAGGGTGCGCTCCTGTTTGTCGGCCGACTGAGTAGCTTTTACAACGGTATCCTCATCGAGAATGCCGAGATCGACAATCTTGCGAGCGAGCCCGCTTAGGACGATATTTGATAGCTGATCGGCTGGTGTACTCATGTCGATGTTATCGGCGCAGTGGCCGTTCATGTTAGTGCTTTATTCATATTTTGAGGATGATATTCACCAAAAAAAAGCCCCTCCAGCATGGAGGGGCTCGTCAGGCTCTATACCACTATCGGCAGTTGGCCGGCAGATACTTGGATTGGACCGTACTGGAGGTACAATCCCACTGCACACCGTTGGTATTTCCGGTGCCAACGAAGATAACATCACCGCTGGCTGCGCCCAAGCCGGTCACCGTATACTTCAGTGTCCCGGTGTTGGTGGCAGTAGTATAGGCGATTGCGGAGATATAAGCGCTCTGAGTGGCATCAGCGCTGACACCTGACGCGGCTATGTTTGCAGGCATGGCACCTGTGCTGATGTAATACTCTGAGACCGAGCTCTTATCCTTGGCTGCGATGACTAGAATCTCTGAGACCTTGGCGCGGGTCGTGTAGTCCTGATAGGCCGGGATCGCGACTGCGGCCAGGATACCGATGATGGCCACGACGATCATCAATTCGATAAGCGTAAAACCTTGTTGTGTCTTTTTCATGAGTGTAACTCCTGTGGGTTGTATCGATTCTATGTTAACCGGCACTGCCGTTCTCCTCTCCGGATGCACCGCCTTGCCTTACACAAGTTATCTGCACCAAGCGTGCCAGCTTTAGTTATTTTCTCGAAAGATCGGATGAATAGTCTTTTTATTCGATAAAATACAACCGGTTATAGTTTCTTATCAATAATGTCTGGGATGCGACGGAGTCGGGGCCGTTCTCCCGTCGGCTGTTGAGTCTGAGCAGGACCTGTTGATTTTCAGCAGTTTTTGACACAGATACAAGCTGTCCGAAGGGCCATCTTGGCTGAGGGTCAGTCGAGCCCCAATTTCTTGAGTCTGTAGCGTAGCGCACTGAATGAAATGCCCAATAGTCGAGCCGCCGCAGTCTTGTTATAACGGGTTTTCTCGAGGGCTTTTTCTATCGTGTCGCGCTCCATATGGCCAAGCATAGGGTCCAGCGGTAGACCCAGGCCTGCGACTGGTGTGGGTTCAGGGGTGGGAGTGTTCTTGAGCTGTAGGTCATCGGGCTCGATTTCAGCGTGCTCGCAAAGCGCCGTTGCCCGTTCCAGGATATTTTCGAGTTCCCGGACGTTGCCGGGGAAGGCGTAACTACGCAGTCTGGCGGTCGCCGCGTTGGATAGGCTGACCGACGGTACGCTGATGGTTTCCGCGAGGCGCCTCAGAAAGTGCGCGGCAAGCAATGGGATGTCGTCCACTCGGTCACGCAGCGGTGGTAACTTCAGCGTTATGACGTTGATCCGGTAGAACAGATCCTGGCGAAACTGGCTAGCGTCGACCATTGTCTCGAGATCCTTGTGGGTCGCGCTCAGTATCCGAACGTCTATCGGGCGCTCTCGATGTTCACCGACAGGACGAATGGCCTTTTCCTGAATCGCCCGAAGTAGTTTGACTTGCATGTGTTGGGGTAGATCGGCGACTTCGTCGAGAAACAGCGTTCCACCGCGCGCGGCCTCGAAAAGTCCGGTCTTATCCGTTGTGGCGCCCGTAAAACTGCCTTTGCGATGACCGAAGAACTCGCTTTCCATTAGCGCCTCGGGAATTGCGCCGCAGTTGACCGGGATGAACGGACCCTCGGCACGGGGCCCGAGGTGATGGATCATCGCGGCGGCCAGCTCCTTGCCGGTGCCGGATTCCCCGCATATGTAGACCGGCGCCTGACTGCGGGCCAGCTTGGCGATCGTGGCGCGGGTCTCTTGCATGACGGTCGTGTTGCCGAGGAGCGTGGGTCCCGAAGGTCTGAGCATATCCGGGTGCGACTTGATCGCTGCCGCGGCGAGATCTCTAAGAATGTGGAGGTCGACTGGTTTGGAGACAAAGTCGAATGCGCCGGCCTTGAGTGCACGGACGGCCGATTCCACATTGCCATGGGCCGTAATGACGGCCGTCGGTAGGTCAGGGAAATACCGTTGAATATACTCTACCAGTTCGATGCCGTTGCCATCGGGAAGGCGCATATCGGTCAGACAGAGATCATAGTGATCTTCGTTGAGCGCTCGACGCGCCTCATCGATATTTGCGGTTGATCGACAGCTGATGTCCATTCGAGATAGCGTCAATTCGAGCAATTCCCTTATATCCGGTTCGTCGTCGACGACCAGGGCTCGTGGCAGGCTCATTGTATTTGTTTCCTCCTGGGGTCCGCAAAGGTAAGGCGGAATCGGCCGCCCCGGCTATCCGGTAGACAGGCGAGGTGGGCCTGATTACATTCGGCAAGTTCTTTCGATAAATAGAGACCAAGGCCGGTCCCATGCTGGGCAGTGGTATAGAAAGGTTCGAAGATATGTTCGATCGCCTCGTCCGAAATACCCGGACCGTTATCGGAGGCCTCGATGTATGGGCGTTGGGTTTCCTCGCTGACACCGGCGGTCAATGAAATAAATGCTTTACCGTCGTCGCCACCGTGGCGGATCGCGTTTTGGCATAGGTTGTCCATAATCATGCGCAACTGGTCCGGGTCGATTCGAATCATGAGTTCATCTTGAAGGTTATCGATTGATAGCTGTTCGTCCTTGAGGCCGTGGACCTGTTTCAACTCTTTGAGATATCCCTCCAACCACATATTTAGATCAAAGTGCTGCGGGTTGCTGGGGTCTCTTCGGCTGAGCTGCATGACGTTACGTATGATCGTGTTAACTCTTTGAGCGTGATTCTGAATGATCTCCAACAGGCGTTTATCCGCTCCGGAGATCGCTTCTGACTCGTCAAGCAACTGACTGGCGTGATTGATGGCCGCGAGCGGATTTCGTATCTCGTGGGCGATGCTGGCTGTCAGTTTGCCGAGGGATGCGAGCTTAAGTTGTTGGGCCTGCTGCATCGTTGCGGCGGTGTCCTCAAGGAAGATCAGTGCGCCAGAATTCTGCGATTGTCCGAGTTTGGCAAAGCGCGGTAGGATTTCGGGAGACATGGCGGCGCCGTGAAAGGGTTTTCCTGCAGCCGCATTGAATCGCCAGGCAGCCAACTGTCTGCCCAGAGGTTCGGGGAGCTGATCGACAGCACGGACCGATTGTTCGATGGATACGCCGAGCAGCCTGTGCGCCGATTCATTGATGAGACGCACCGAAAAATCCTTGTCGACGACGATGATGCCGGTCTGCATGCGCTGAATGATGTATTCGGTCAACTGGGCCATATTGGCTAGATCCACTCCACGCTGAGCGGCAAGGACTTCGCTTTCACGCTGACGCCGGGCTAGGTGGTGGGCGAGGATAGCGGTAGCGAAAAAGCTTGCCCCGAGCAGGCCGGCGTGGGCGTAGCTCGAAGCCTCAATGGGTACGCGGAGTCCCGTAAATACCTGCTCGGCGAGAATTGCCAGTGTGGCCATGGCGGCGAAGAGTTTGGCCATCTGCCCGCCGACGGCAGCGGAGCCCGTCGCAATCGAGATAATCAACAGCATTCCGAGTCCGCTGCGTACGCCGCC
The DNA here is from genome assembly GCA_964487925.1 of uncultured Gammaproteobacteria bacterium. Classification (GTDB taxonomy): domain Bacteria; phylum Pseudomonadota; class Gammaproteobacteria; order SZUA-140; family SZUA-140; genus RI-283. The sequence continues at coordinate 35,263 of CAZASZ010000001.1, read as the reverse complement.
GCTGGCGTGCATGAGGGTCGTGATTGTGACGATGTCGATGAATACTGAGAGCAGCGTCAGTTTGATCGGGTCGAAGGCCCGTCCGTAGATGATCGGGATATTGGCTAACCCGAAAATCAGATAGAGGACGCTAATGGTCAGAAAAACCGGACCGTTCTCGATGTCCTGATGGAGAAAGGCGACCTGATTATAGGCAAGAACAATGAAGGTTGCCGCCAACAACAAGCGGTAAAGGTTGAGGTAGGCGTATTGGCGCCAGTCGTTAGGCCGTGTATCTACATCCCTTTCCGGAAAGTGTGTTTCGGCGATCGGGTCTGATTCGGGCAGCGAGATGCCGGTGAGCGCAGGCAAGCGATATCCCCTTCATGGGTAACTGTTGCCTACGTTATCGGACCAAGCGTCCTTGCTTATTAGCAGCAGCGTGGCGATACGTCCTTCGGCGCGTTTATCAGTTAATTCCTTGGTTGCGCAGGTAGGACTCGTAATCGCCCTTGAAATCGATCGGACCGTCTGGCGTCATGTCGAGGATACGGGTAGCCAGCGAGGACACGAACTCGCGGTCGTGACTGACGAAGATCAGCGTGCCCGGATAGTTCTCGAGCGCCAGGTTCAGTGACTCGATTGATTCCATATCAAGGTGATTGGTGGGTTCGTCCATGACCAGGATATTGGGTCGCATGAGCATGAGCTTGCCGAACAACATCCGTCCTTGTTCGCCTCCGGATAGAACCCGGACTCGCTTGTGGATGTCGTCCTTGGAAAACAGCAGTCGGCCAAGCGTACCGCGAAGGACTTGTTCGTCGTCGCCGGGTTGGGCCCATTGTCCCATCCAGTCGATGAGCGTGTCATCGGAGTCGAAGTCCTCGGCGTGATCCTGGGCGAAGTAGCCGACGAGGGCATTTTCAGACCAGCGCACGACGCCGCGGTCGGCATTTTTGCTATCGATGAGGCATGACAGCAGCGTGGTCTTGCCGATACCGTTGGGGCCGATGATGGCGACGCGTTCTCCGGCCTCGATCATGATGCCGAAGTTCTTCAGTAGTGCCTGATCGTCATAAGCCTTGTCGAGCTTGTGGACCTCAAGCGCCTGGCGGAACAGCTTGCGGCCCTGCTCGAAGCGGATATAGGGGTTCACCCGGCTTGAGGGCTTGACGTCCTCAAGCTGGATTTTCTCGATCTGTTTAGCCCGTGAGGTGGCTTGCTTGGCTTTGGATGCATTGGCCGAAAAACGGCTTACGAAGGTCTGCAGCTCGGCGATCTGGGCCTTTTTCTTGGCGTTGTCTGACAGCAGGCGGTCGCGGGCCTGGGTTGCTGCGACCATGTATTCGTCATAGTTACCGGGGTAGAGGCGCAAATCACCGTAGTCGAGATCGGCCATATGGGTGCAGACGCTGTTTAGAAAGTGACGGTCATGCGAAATGATGATCATCGTGCTGCGGCGGCTATTGATTGCATCTTCGAGCCAGCGGATGGCATTGATGTCGAGGTTATTGGTCGGCTCGTCGAGAAGCAGGATATCGGGGTCCGCGAACAGGGCCTGTGCCAGCAGGACACGCAGCTTCCAGCCCGGGGCGACGGCACTCATCGGCCCGGTATGCTGTTCCAGAGGGATGCCGACGCCGAGCAGGAGTTCACCGGCCCGTGACTCCGCCGTATAGCCATCGAGCTCGGCAAATTCGACCTCGAGTTCGGCGACTTGGATACCGTCCTCTTCACTCATCTCCGCAAGGCCGTAAATCCGGTCACGCTCGCGTTTGACTTCGGACAACCGCGTATGGCCCATGATGACGGTATCCAGTACGGTCTCCTGCTCGTAGGCGAACTGGTCCTGCCTCAATATGCCAACACGCTCGTTGGGGTCTCGCATGACCGTGCCGGAGCTGGGTTCGAGCTCGCCGCTCAGGATCTTCATGAGCGTCGATTTTCCGGAGCCGTTGGCGCCGATCAGACCATAGCGGTTGCTGTCGCCGAAACGGACGGAGATATTTTCAAAAAGGGGTTTGGCCCCGAACTGGATTGTAAGGTTTGCAGTGGACAGCATGTGAAACTCGTTTGCGATATAAGAGATTTAAGAAAGGACGGTCCGGCAGGACATGAAGGCCGGTGGCGGCGGCGCGCAGTATAGCCGAGCTGGCGGCTGACGACAAATCGGAGGCGGTTGGTGGTTAAATCGGTAGCGTCATATATAATCGCCAGGATCTCTACGATTCGCAACGGGGAATAGATCTAGAATGCCGCAACTCGAATTTAGCAAACTGCATGGTCTGGGAAACGATTTTGTCGTGATCGACGGCATCGGGCAGATGGTATCGCTTGACCCGGAGAGGATCCGTTGTATCGCGCATCGACACTATGGTGTTGGCTGTGACCAGCTCCTGATTGTGGAGGCCAGCGATCGGCCGGATGCCGATTTTCGGTATCGCATCTTCAACGCTGACGGCAGTGAAGCCGAGCAGTGCGGCAATGGCGCGCGCTGCTTCGCGGCCTTTGTCCGTCACCGGGGATTGACGGATAAGGATGAAATCACGCTGGAAACACTTTCCGGCCTATTGCGCGTTCGCTTTATCGATGGGGGGCTGCTGGCGGTGGATATGGGCGTACCTAAATGGGCTCCGGCTGACATCCCCTTTCTCTCCGAGCACGAGTCGGAGATCTATCCTATAGACGTCGACGGCGAGTCCAGGCAAATCAGCGTCGTGGCCATGGGCAACCCGCATGCCGTACTTCAGGTTGAGAGTGCGCGCGAGGCAGATGTTGCGCGTCTGGGGCCCCTCATTGAGTCTCACGAGGCGTTTCCGAATCGGGCTAATGTTGGATTTATGGAGGTGCGGGACCCTCATCGTGTCCGCCTGCGGGTTTTCGAACGGGGCTCGGGCGAGACCTTGGCCTGTGGCAGCGGAGCTTGCGCTGCCGTGGTCGCGGGCAGGAGGCAGGGGCTATTGGGTGAGCGGGTATCCGTGGAGCTTCCGGGCGGCAGTTTGTTGATTGCTTGGCCCGGTCCGGGCGCCTCTGTTGAGATGACGGGGCCGGCGGTGCACGTCTTCGATGGGCGGCTGACTTGGTAATTGATGCCTCAAAAAATCGGCAGATGTCGTGACTGTTTTTCGGAGTCGTCTTTGATGATGAATATAATGAATCGAAGTTGGGGTATGTGGTCGATATGACTAGGGCAGAGAATGCTGAGGCGCACGATGAGTGTACGGCCGAGGAGGTCGAGCGATATCTTAAGCAGCATCCGGACTTCCTGAGCGGACGCCCGGTATTACTGGCAGAGTTGGCGGTGAGCCATGACAGCGGGGTTGCAACCTCGCTGATCGAGCGCCAGGTTGCGGTATTGCGGGACCAATCCCACTATTATCGAAGTCAGCTCAACGAGCTTATGAATATCGCCCAGGATAACGATCGCCTGGCAGGGCGCTTCCGGGCCTTGAGTCTCGCCTTTATGGATGCTCCGGATGCTCCGGATGCCGGGGTGGCAATCCGTCTGCTGGAGTCCAGCCTGAGGGAGGACTTCGTTGCGGACTATGCATGCCTGTTGTGGCCGGTGGTGGATGCCATGCCGCAGTTTTCCGGGGACCTGCTTTCATTGCGGCAGGGACAGCTTGAAGCGCTACCCAATTTCCCCAAGGCATTGTTGGACGGTAAGCCAATTTGTGGACGGTTCAGCGATGACCTGATTGTCTCCTTGTTTGATGATAGAACGGTCGGGTCGGCCGCCCTGGTTCCGATTCGCATGGATGGCGGCATGGCCTTGCTGGCCATCGGTTGCGCGGACGAGTCCCACTTTCATGCCGACCAGGGAACCATCTTTCTGGAGTACCTGGGGGCACTACTGGCGCGGAGGCTTTTCCCCGCCATCAGCGACTGATGCCCTATGTCCCTGGGCGTCTCACTGTCCCGGTTCATCGCGCATCCTCGCGGGCGAAAAAGCGCAAGTACATTAAGGAGGGATGAGTTAGTCGCGCAGCGAATTGAAGGCCGTGACGGCCCAGGTTAGCGCCGCTACGGCGAAGACGAACACGACCGCGAATCCGATCGTATAGGCGTGTAGATCTACGGTGTCGGCGAGTACCGCCCTGACGGCCTCGACGGCATAGCTGATCGGGTTAGCCATGGCGATGTATTGGATCCAGTCCGGCATGAATGCCTTGGGGACGAGCGCCGAGGAGAAGAACATCAGCGGGAGTGTCATGAGGTTACCGATCATGACCAGGGGTTCTTCGCGCTGTAGTGTGATGGCGAAGCCGTTCGAGATTGCGGCAAAACCGACACCTAGCAGGAAGATCACAAGCATCGCGAGCAGGATGTAGAGCGGATTCATCGTGATGCTGGAGCCCGTAGACCAAGCAATCGCCAGGATCACGAGGGCCTGGGCGATGACCTGCACGGCTGAGTGCAGTACACGACTAAGTACGATCGAGATGCGAGATACCGGCGAAACCAGCATGCGGTCGACTGTGCCGGCCGAGATCTCCCGCAGTAGGCTGACACCCGACCAGGATGAGCCGAACAGGACGGTCATGATCAGGATGCCTGGGACCATGAAATCCATATAGTTTTCCGTGCCGACAAAGCGGCCAAACAGCTGCCCGAAGATCAGCAACCAGATTAACGGTTGAATCAGCGTGAACAGCGACCACAGCGGCATACGCAGCGTGATAATCATGTACTTATTAAATAGGTGCCAGGTATCCGCGAGCATAGATAGACTCCTAAAGCGGTCTGAGCCAGCCGTGATCAAAATCGGCTGGGAATGAATAATTAATCCGGGAAAAGCCTCGACTAAACGATGATATGAAGATAGGCATGGCGTCAGTGCTTGTCTTTGGTGGCCTTGTCGTCTTTGGACCAGTCCGACTTGGGTTTGCCATCCGCATCGACCCAGGCATTGCCCTGCCAATCCGAAGAATCACCCCAGTCTCCCTTCTGGCTACCATCGTCGTCGACCCACTCGTTACCTTTCCAGTCTTCAGCAGCGTTATCCGAAGCTGACTCGGCACTCTTTGCCTCGGGTTTTTCCTCTTCGGTTTCTGGCCGTGCCGCGGCGGCGGGTTCTGCCTCACTCTCCGTTGCGGTCTGTTCGGCTGATTGCTTCGGTGTGCCATCTGGGTTGACCCATTCATTGCCGCCCCATTCGGAGGAATCATCCCACTCGCCCTTTTTATCGCCGGAGGAATCTACCCATTCATTACCCTGCCATTCCTCGCCGGTGTCCTCTTCGGCGTCTTCAGCCGACCATTTTTTCCAATTGCCTCCGCCCTTGCCGGCCCACTTGAGCCACCATTTGTCACCTTCTTCTTCCTGTTTACCCTCAATGCGGACGCCGGTGTACTTCAGGAACACATCGTCCAGGGTTGGTCGGGCCAGGGCCAGGCTTTTGATATGAACGCCTTGCTGGCCGGCGATCGTCATAATGTCCGGGACCCCACTGGCGCCGTTATCGACGTACAGGTGAAGGGCATTGCCCTCCCAAACGGTGTCCTGCACATAGGACTCCTGTTTGCATCTACTGGCAAAACCCTGCTCCTTTTCCGCGACCTTCTCAAAGTCGATTGTGATCGAGTCGCCCTTGATGGCGTTCTTGAGGGCATCGGCCGTGTCACAGATCTGGATGCTGCCGTTATTGATGATGGCGACCCGGTCGGAGAGGCTATCGGCCTCTTCAAGGTAGTGAGTCGTCAGGAGGATTGTCAGGCCGAAGTTTTTATTGAGCTCTTCGATATGCCGCCAGAGAATCTTGCGGCTACGAATATCCAGGCCCAGTGTCGGTTCATCGAGAAACAGAATCTTGGGGCGATGGATCAAGGCCATGGCGATATCCAGCTTACGCGCCATACCGCCTGAATATGCGCTGACCGGCTTATCGAGACTCTTCTCAAGTTCGAAGTAGCGAGCGAGTTCCTCGACGCGCGCCTCAATGTCGGCCTTCTTCATGCGATACATGTGCCCCTGTATGTGCATGTTTTCTCTGCCCGTCAGAAAGTAGTCCACGCCAGTTTGCTGCGCAACGACCCCAATTGCCTGACGAACAGACTGTGGGTCACGATCAACGTCAATGCCCCCCACCTTGGCTTGGCCTGACTCAAAACCGCAGAGTGTAGACAGGATGCGGATGGTTGTGGACTTTCCGGCGCCATTGGGGCCAAGCAAGGCCATGATCTCGCCTTCTTGGACATGCATGTCAAGATTATCGACTGCTTTGAGGTCCGGGGGATAGATCTTGCTGAGCTGTTTGACTTCTATGGCATAGTGATCAGTCATGAGGTAACCATTATTTATCGTTATGCGGATAGCCTGAAACCGGCGTAATTATCATTTTGGTGATTATGGTCGCGTCACTGACCGCAAATCGCGAACCACCGGCTCACCCTGACAGGTTGCTGGGGACCCTTCGGGCCCTTTTTAACATCCTGCTAGACCTATATTATCGCTTGCGGGTATCGTAACTTTATTTTTACCGGAAACCTTCGGGGTTCGTGACCCCTCATCGTGACGGCGCCGGCCGACATTTTGTTACTTGTGACGCGAAGATCCTACCATGAAAAGCAGTTCGAAGATAAATGGTCCCGTGCTGGGGATTGAGACCTCGTGTGATGAGACGGCGGCTGCTATTTATGATGCCGAAAGCGGGGTATTGGCTGAGCGTGTCCATAGCCAAGTTGCGCTGCATGAGGTCTATGGCGGCGTGGTTCCGGAGCTGGCGTCGCGTGATCATGCGCGCAGGTTGCTGCCGTTGGTGCGCGAGGTCATGCAAGAGGTAGGTGTCGATGGACGCGATCTGGGTGGCGTTGCCTACACGGCGGGCCCTGGTCTAATGGGGGCGCTCATGGTTGGAGTGGCCACGGGGCATGCGCTTGCGCGCGGGTGGGGGGTTCCGGCCGTCGCGGTCCACCATCTCGAGGGGCATCTCTTGGCGCCGCTGTTGGAGACGCCATCGCCCGAGTACCCGTTTATCGCTCTGCTCGTTTCCGGAGGACATACCATGCTGATGCGTGTAGAAGGGTTGGGGCGCTATGAAATACTTGGCGAGACGCTGGATGACGCAGTTGGCGAGGCGTTTGATAAAACGGCCTTATTATTGGGGCTAAAATATCCCGGTGGGCCAGTGCTTGAGGTATTGGCGAGGTCTGGGCGCCCGATTGCGCCTTTCCCGAGACCGATGACCGATCGGCCTGGACTCGACTTCAGCTTCAGTGGCCTCAAGACCTTCGCGATGAACACAGTGCATAACACGGAGCCTTACGCAGGCCGCGACGCAGATGTCGCGCGCGCCTTCCAGGAGGCAGTGCTTGATACGCTAGTCATCAAGTGTCGGCGCGCACTCAAACAGGCCGGGCTGTGTCGTCTGGTGGTTGCTGGTGGGGTGGGCGCGAATCAGGCCCTCCGCGACCGTATGCGGCGACTCGCGAGCGATGAAAGCGCGACTATATATTTCCCGGCGCGACACCTGTGTACCGATAACGCCGCCATGATCGCGCATGTCGGCTATCTTCGACTGGACGGCGCCGAGGCCCAGGATGAGCGCGACGGCCGGTTTTTTGTGAGGCCACGCTGGTGTTTGGCTACATGAGGCCGCTATATCACTGGATGTTATTCGAGCAAGGAAAAGTTCCTGGGGAATACAGTGCTAATACGGTCAAATCCGATTCTTAAGGTTTATTTAAGCAAAAACACCTTTAAAAACGGGGCGAGGGGACGGGTAGGGTTTGACACATACCCTTGCGCTAAGTTATTATTTACCCCACTTTCCGGCATGCGCTAAGAAGAAGAATAAGCAGGGGAAAGCAAGGATGAATGAACATTAAGAGGGATTTTAGTAGGGAGTGACTACTAAACATCCGATATCCAATTAGATAAGGGGTTTTAAATATGAAGATTCGTAATGCAGTTAAAGTCGCCGCCGCCGCAGCTCTGTTTGCCGCTCCGGTTGCTAGCTTCGCCGCTCCGGCGGTTGCCGTCGGCACCTTCGGTACCAGTACGCTTGATCCGGGCACTGCTGGCACCATCACCACCAGCTCTGGTCTGACCTGTGCTAGTGCGGGTATCAACGAAGGTGGTTTCCTTCAGGAACAGTGCGTTAATGGCGCTGGCGACACCCTGATCCACACCGTCATTATGGATGGCGCCAGTGGTTTCACCGATGAGTCCTATGTTCAGATGGGTGCGTCTTCTGGCGCCAGCGGTATCGCTGACAAGCAGAGTTTGGTCGAGACCGTTTCCGGTGAGCAGTTCACCAGCAACGCCAAGTTGCTGACCGGCAACTTCGAAGACGTCGGCAGCACGACTTCCGCCAGGATCCACTTGGACCAGGGTGTTAACGATCTGGGGTCCAGCTTCGACACGACCTTCAACTTCGACGAGCGTAACGGTCTTGTCGGCACCCAGGGTCATGACGGTACCTTCACCGACATGGTTATCACCAACAATGCCTTTGATTCGACTTACACCAACGCGTTCAAGTTCGAGAACTTCAACGTTGAGGCCGCGTCGATCACAGCTGTTGACACCGGCAAATATGCTGATGCCAATGCCGCTGCTGCTGCTCTGAGTGGTGTTCAAGTGGACCAGATTGCTACTCTGTCTGATTCTGGTGCCAGCATCACGCAGAACTTCACTTTGAATGAACGTCACGGAAAGTTCACAGTGGCTGCAGGTAATGCCAACCATCCGACTGCAACAACCCTGGGTTGGTCTGCTGGTGACTCCATCATCAACACGATGATTGGTCAGACGATCGGTAACGGCGCAACGGGTTCCGCTGCGGGTAGCATGGCTTTTGGTCTCCGTGATTTCGCTAACGAGACCACTGGCGGTGGTGCTGGTGTTGACTCTCAGGTCAGTGCAAGCCCGGCGAGCTTCTACACGCCCGCCTACACCAATACTTCACTGCCGGATCCTTTTGCAGCGTTCTAAGGTCTTCTTGACCTGATGATCGCCACGCGTACCTAACGTGTGGGGAAGTATTGAGAGGGGGGCTTCGGCCCCCCTTTTTTATTTTCCGTTTTTTGTCGGAGTATCCTCAAAGTCATATGGTGGTGATGCCGCTACTATGACGAGCGCAACCAATGGGCCCTGCACGATCGTGACCCGGCCCCAAGGTTGTGATATCTTCCGTTTTTGTATTGCCTATCCGACATCGAGCTGAAATCAGGAGCCCAAACGATGAATTGCAGATTGACCCCAAATCCGTTGCCATCCAACAATATTTTACGGAGGCTGTCGGCTGGCGTCGCGGCAATCGCGGCGTTGCTTGTGTTCAACGGCCAGGCCGTTGCCGCAGCGCCTTCTCCGGGTGAGATTATTCAGCGTTGCGATATCGGGACCCCGCTTGGCAAGGATCAGCGTAGCCGAATGACCGTAATACTGCGTGACGCCGAGGGGAACGAGAAACGCCGCGTCTATCGTCGCTATTGGATCGATAACAAGGGCGAAGACGATATCCTCGACAAAATGGTCCTGTTCACCGAGTTTCCGCTGGACGCCAAGGGGACGGCATTTATGCGCTGGAACTATCTGCCCAAGCTCCATCGGAGTGCGGAACAGTGGCTTTATCTACCCAGCCTGAAGACCATTCGCAGGGTGTCCGTGCGTGACCCTGGGGACAGCTTCCTCGGTTCCGAGATGACCTATTATGATATCGATACGCATCTGCCAGAGGACGATACGCATAGTCTGTTGCGTGAGGAGCAGGCCGACGGTAAGACGTATTATGTCATTGAGACGATACCGAGCGGCGAAAGTCCCCTATACAGCAAGGAGGTCTCTTGGTACCAGGCCGCACCTGACTGGAAAGACTGCAACAAGACCCGTATCGAGTACTTTGATACCCATGGCGCGCTGCTCAAAGTGCAAAAGATGTCCTGGCAGAAGGTTGATAATGCCTGGGTGTGGGATCGCGCGACGATAGACAACCTTCAATCCGGTCACACGTCGGTATTCGAGATCCGCGACGTCGAGATCGACGTCGATCTTAGCCACCGTCTGTTTACCGAGCGCACCATGAAGCGCGGAGTCCGGTAAGGCGTTGCGGCCAGACTAGTTATCGCGGTGCGGGCGATGTAGCCATTGCCCGCTCACGCGTACGTCTCGCCGGGGTCAATGGTCCCCGGCGCCATGATATTGGGTGAGTGCAGCATTACATGGTGTAAGCGCTTCCCCGCGTCGTATTTACTCGTCGTCTACCTACCTCTGAGGCGGCCACCTGGTTAAGTATTGACTAAGTGACTTCAGGTATACTGGCATGCTGCGGATAAATAGGCCATGAACCGCGATCTCTCTTGGCATTCTACAGGCTAGTGGGTAACTTGCGCTCCAAATATCGACTCTTCCTTACTTATAGTTTCCCCGTGACGCTCGTCGTCCTACTGTTTTGCGCCGCGAAAAAACCTGCGCAAGCAGCATCGATCTGGGAGAGCGGTCTGATCAAACCAAAGCCTGCGAACACCGTGATCGTGGAACCCGGCCCGATTAAACCAAAGCCCAAGACCACTTCAATCTGGGAGAACGGTCTGATTTCACCAAGACCGTGGAACGGTTCGATTTGGGAAGATGGCTTTACCAAACTCAAGGATTTCAGCGACACCCTTCACCTCAGCGGTTATCTCAAGAACGAGACCGCCTATCGTTTCAAGGAGCCGCGCTCATTCACCAAGATGCGCAACATCGTCTATCTCAAGGGTCGTTATGCTATCAACGACACCTACGAGATTGGCGCCAGCGCCTGGGCCTATGTGGACAGTGTCTACCAGTTCTTCGACTACGATACAATCACCGCGAGGGCCGAGCGGGACTCGCTGCAACCGCTGAATTTCATAGAGGGACTGCAGGAGGAAAAGGATTCCTCGGTCGCCACGTTTCGCGAGCTTTACCTGGATGTGTTCGGTGACAACTACGACCTGCGCCTCGGCAAGCAATACATTATTTGGGGTGTATTGACTGGAGTCCGCATCGTCGATGAGATCAACCCGATGAATTTTCGCGAACTGATCCTGCCTGACCTCATTGACTATCGTATTCCGCTGTGGTCAGCGAAGCTTGACTATTACGGTGATTCGACCAACTACCAGTTAATATTCATACCCGAGTTAAAATTCCATAGACCAGCGCCTTCCGGTTCGGAGTGGGAACTCTTGCAGACCGTGCCCGGGACCACTTACCCAGAGAACTACAAGCTGGAAAACAGTGAATTGGGTTTCAAGATACAAAAGACGATCTTGGACACCGATCTTACCCTTAGCTATTTCTATACTTGGGATGACTTCCCGGTGGTGTTTCGGCATATCCTTATCGATAACCCAGATCTCACCGGACTCAATCCATTTACGCCAAAATATACTCGAATCCATATCTTGGGCAGCACCTTTCAGCGTCCGTTCTATGGCCAGGTGATCAAGGGCGAGTTCGCCTACGTAAAGGACAAATATTTTGGTCTCGGTATTGTAGACCGAGACAATGACGGTTTTATTGATAACTTGGGTGAGCTTCGGCGCAATCATATCCGCTGGGGAGTTGGTCTGGACTTCAGCCTGTGGAAGACCGATTTTTCGCCGGGGATCATGCAATGGATCATCTTGAATTATGATAAGGCGTTAATCCAGGACAAGTTTGACACGAGCTTTAATCTGTTTGTCCGCCATCCGATGCCGGAAGATAACGCGGTGTTCACCTTATTGGCCATCGTCCTATTCAATCAGCAAGAGGTATACCTGAAACCCAAGGTCACGTTTGATGTGACCGGACATGTTCAGGTGTCGACGGGATTTGATCTGTTTTATGGGAAGCGTTCGCAACTCGGCGTGGGGACACGGAATGGCAAGGCCACGGATATCTTTGCGATCACTCAGCAGTTTCAGTTCATAGGAAACTTTCGTGACAATGATCGCTTGTTCATGGAATTCAAATATACGTTCTGATGGAAATGGAACGGGCATATGCGGCCAGCGGATTGTAGATTTTGACCGGGCATAAATCCAAATGCCGGGTTAGTCGGCCGTAGCAATGCGTCACGCGGGGAGACACCGCTGTTGGCCATGTATGAGTTGCACCAATCTGGCCGCATCAATTACGAGTAATGCCGTTATTGTTGAGCTGTTACAGATCGCCACTTTAATGATAAGGGGAAGAACATGTTGAAATGGTTCCATAGCCTGCCAATTCGATTTCCTGCGGTGACGCTTGCCATCGTTGCCGTTTTGACGATCGCCGCTTTAGCGCAGTTTGACGGTCTGAAATGGGAAACCGATGCCCGTGTCTATTTCCCAAAGGATCACCCGGCAATCAAATATGACGCCTATGTCGCGGACGTATTTGGGGCGAGGGACGCCATTATTATCGCGATCGTCAACGAAAAGGGTGTGTTCAACAAGGATACCTTGGAGCGAGTCGCCAGGATCACGAGCAAGATTGCCAAGCTCCCGGGTGTGGCGGCCTATCGCGAGCTCGACGTTGATTCCCTAGCGACCGCGTCGATCTTTAGTGGTACCGATGAGGCCATCAACAACGTGCCCCTCATGCCATCTGTCCCTACCGATGATGCCGGTATGGAGGCGCTCAAGGCGCGTGTCTACTCCCATCCCGATCTCTTCGTCGGCAATCTGGTTTCAGCGGACGGGAAGGCAACCATGATCCGCGCCAAGATCAAGGAAGGTATCAACAACCGCTATCAGTCGTATTTTCAGATCAAGGGGATCCTTTCGGGAGAGCTCGCGCAGGGCGCGGCTAACGGTGCAAGCGGTGACGCCTGGCCTGGCAATGGTGGGGGCGACTGGAAGGGCAATAAATGGACCCAGGGTCAGTCGGGCGCCTCAGGCGATAAGTCGGCTACCGATACGAAGAAGACAGAGGCCAAGAAAGAGGGCAAGGACGGTGAATGGCCCTCGTCCGGTGGTCAGCAATGGTGGGGTGATTCAGAGATAAGCGATCGCCCGGCCGGTAATGGTGATTATTTCTATATGGCCGGTCGCCCGGTCATCGAGGTGACCTCGGGGCAATATGCGCTTAAGGACACCAAGCTCATGATCCCGCTCCTGACAATTACGGTTGTCGTCGTATTGTTTTTCCTGTTTCGCAATCTGCGCGGGGTCTTGTTGCCCTTGCTCGTGGTCGCGATTTCGATAACCTGGACCATGGGGCTGATGGCGGCCTTGGGTGTCCCCCTATATACGATTTCCACGATGTTGCCGGTCATCCTCGTGGCGGTAGGTATCGGCGATGCCTTGCACATATTGAGTCACTATGAAGACATTGTCATCGATGGCAAGCACAAGGACAATCGTGTCATCGTGGCGCAGCTCATGAGTAAGCTCGGTGTGCCCCTGCTCGTGACTACGTTGACGACGGGTGCCGGTTTCCTTTCGCTCTGGTGGGCGGAGATGCCCCCGTTCCGTATATTCGGTGTTTTTACCGCACTCGGTATCTTGTTTTGTTGGCTGGTCTCGGTTCTGCTGATGCCTGCGGCGCTGACCATACTCAAACCACATGTCAGTTCCTATCTGCAGCGTCGGCGCTCTATGCGCGTGCATTCCGAGGCTGGATTGATCACGCGTGTCCTGACCGCTCTTGCGCGCATGCTGATGGAGAAGCGCGCGATATCCGGGATTGTGATTACCTTGGTGACGGTATTGCTGGGCATTGGCGCCACGCGACTCTATGTCGACTCGAGCTGGATCAGCGATTTCAAAAAGGGCAGTGAGGTCGAACTGTCGAATACTGTGCTTAATGAAAAATTCAACGGCACGGTTTTCTTGAATGTGGTTCTGGACAGTCAGCAGGAAGGTGGTCTCAAATCGCCGGAGCTGCTCAAGAAAATTGAGCGCATGCAGGACTTCATGAAGGCGAAGCCCGATGTCGGCGGGGCGCTCTCGATCGTGGATTATCTAAAGAGTACGAACAAGACCTTTCACGCAGATGATCCTAAATACGATGTATTACCGACCAGCGCGGAAGAGGTCGGCGCCTATTTTTATCTATTGTCGCTATCGGGGCGCCCGGAGCTGCTCAATTCCGTCATCGACTATAATGACCAGCGGGCCAATATCACCTTTGCGATCAAGACAGATCACACTCAGCGACTTATGGCGGTGATCAATGACGTGCGTGCGTTTGCTAAGCAGGAATTCGCAGGGACGGGGGTTACCGTCAATTTTGCCGGATCGGCCAATAATGCCTATATATGGGCCGACCTCCTGATCAAGAGTCAGGTCATGGCGATCATGCTCTCGAAGGTCGGTATATTTCTGGTGGCGATGTTGTTATTTCGGTCGCCGGTAGCCGCCATATTCACAGTCCTTCCTGTCGCCTTGACGACCCTTTGGGTCGCAGGCGGTGCGGGTTGGTTAGGGATTCCGCTCGATGTCTCCACAGTACTGGCGGCTGGCGTGGCAATCGGTGTGGGTGTCGATTACGCCGTCCATTTTGTCTATCGGTACGCCTATGACCGTGAACGCAAGGCGGACGCCGACAAGGCCACGTTGTCAGCCGTACGGGGCGTCGGAAAGCCGATCGTCTTCAATGCGGCGGTTGTGACTGCAGGCTTCCTGATTCTCGGGCTTTCACAATTTCCGCCCAATGCAAAACTGGGCTATTTCGTCGCCACCTATATGGTGGCCTCTTGCGTCGCAGCGCTGTTGGTCTTGCCCCTGACACTGTCCTATTTCAAGCCCCATTTTCGGGCCATAGGGCGACTGCAGGGCAAGGGCGGCTAAGGCCAGATAATGATGCATAGTGGGCTCCATGGTCATTGTAATGGGTCGGAGTTTGATGCAACCTAAGCGCGTCCAATGGTGCTCCGGTCGCGTTGGGAGGACTGTTGTCGCCCTGGCGCTGTTGAGTCCGTCGCTGTGTTTCGCGGACGAAGATCCCTATTGGAGCTTTTCCCTGGTTCTGGGGGGGCACCTGCCTCAGCTCAATGCAGTTGATGATGGCCTCCTTCAGGCCGATCTGCTCGGTGATGCGACCGTGCTTATCCGCGAAGGTGGCCAAACGACGTCTTCGGATTCTCAGGTCGTAGATACGAACAAGAGCGAGATCATCCCGTTCGTCTACAGCAACCGAGTCGAACCGGTCAAAATCGGCGTTTATGGAGCCTTCGAGTTTGCCTGGCATGCGACGCCACGGAACGCGCTGATCTTCGGTTTGGGGTCTTGGGAGAAGACCGCACTGAACGTCACTCAGGGAAATTTGCCGTTGCAGCAGTATTTTGCGAGAAACGTGGTGGACAGCGAACGGCGCGGTCGTATTTCCTACACCGAATACACCTTCGGGTGGCGCCATGATTTTCGCACCGAGGGCAAGTTGAAGCTGTATAGCCGCCTATCCCTGCACGAGGTTTTCGATATTGATTATCGAGAGGACTTTGTCTTTCGGTTTGTAGAGAGCCCAATTCCCGATCTCCTCGGGGTGCGGCGTGATCTCGTGATGCAGGGGCAGACGGCATCTGTCTTCATGGCGCAGATCGGGGGCGGCGTCGAATGGATGCTGACAGACTGGTTTTCCTTGGGTATCGAGGGCGGTTATCTGATGGGCGACCGGGACTTTCAGATCAGGGATGTCAAGTTCACCAACGACTTGGCCGACAACGATCAGGCGGATCTGACCGGACTACCGGGCCTCGCTACGGGTAATGGAAACCTGTCCTATCTTAGTCCCACGGCGACTCCCGAAGACGTCCGTGACATCACGACACGGGAGAATTTTTATCGCCCTATCAATTTACGATTCGATGGTTTTCGGTTTGGTGTGCGTGTGACCATGTATTTTTAGTGCGTTAGTCAGGAATTCCCCGCCCACTCAGACGGACGGGGTGTCAGGTAGAAAGAGCAGCAACAACTCGTTGAGGTGACGGCGGCCTAGCTCGGATGCGCGGATAGCGCCGTGCGCATTTTCAATCAGACCTAGGGCCCGTGCTCTGTCCAAACCAGGGTCGATGATTCGCGTGTCCAGCAGACCTGTGCGACTTCTGAACTGTTCCTCGGTAAATCCCTCGTTGAGCCGAAAGGCGTTCAGCATGAACTCGAAGATCGTGTCAGCCACGTTTAGATAACGCGGATTGATCGTACATTTCGGTGTGCCCGCTGTGCGCATATAGGTCTCGGGGCGGCGTTGTTTGGCATAGCGCCGTATCCGCTGTTCGTTCGCCAAGCTGATCTTGCCATGAGCTCCGGCCCCGATCCCGATGTAGTCGCCAAAGCCCCAGTAGTTCAAGTTGTGGCGGCAGCGCTGCCCGGCCCGGGCGTAGGCCGAGACCTCATATTGATCGTAACCTGCATCCCGTAGTATCCGTTGCCCCTGAATCTGCATGATCCACAGCGTCTCGTCCTCTGGGAGCAGGGGGGGCGAGTGATGGAATAAAGTGTTCGGTTCTACGGTTAGCTGATAGTAAGAGATATGGCTTGGCGCCAGATCGATCGCCTGAGTCAGGTCTGACAGTGCAGCCTCGGACCCCTGATCGGGTAGGCCGAACATCAGATCGACGTTCCAGCCGGAAAATCCCGCTTCCGCAGCCTCCTGACAAGCCGCGACGGCCTCTGAAGGGCCATGAATTCTGCCGATGCGTTGCAGTGCATCGGAGGCGAAGCTTTGAACGCCTATCGATAGCCGGTTGATTCCGGCCTCGCGGTAAGCGATAAAACGTCCTCGCTCGAAAGTCCCTGGATTGGCCTCCATCGTGATTTCTAACTCGGGGCGTAACGGAAGCAGGGCGCGCACCTGGGACAGTAGCTTATCGATGGATTCAGGGGCTAGCAGGCTGGGCGTGCCCCCGCCAATGAAGATGCTTTCGATGGTGCGTCCCCAAACCGAGGGCAGCTCTTGCTCCAAATCCCTTATCAGGGCGTCGATATAGGCCGTTTCGTCCGGGGCGTGAGTACCTGATTCATGCGAATTGAAATCACAGTAGGGACACTTGCGAATACACCACGGAAAATGGATATAGAGTGAGATCGGCGGCAGGGCCGTAAACACGAAATCCATCTCGCCAGTCGCCGTGCGCCGGCCCGGCTTGGCATGAAAGTAAAGTGGCCGCTCGGTCCTGTCCGACCCCGACGTGGGCCCAGACGCTGCCAAGGCTACTGCAGGATTTGAGTGGCGATGAGCTTATCCTGTTCCTTTCCGCTATAGCGCACGACAACGTGACCACTGAGGCCGTTGGCCTTGATCAACAGGGCATCATTGAGGGCAAATTGGATAGGGGCCTGAGTCGCCATATCCATGATGGTCAGAGTGCGGGTCGTGGGGTCGATGGATACGATATTGCCGACATGTGTATTGGCGCCGGCTGCCTCGCAGGCGAACACCGGACCGGTCAGGGCAAACATGGCGAAGAAGATGGTGGTGACGAAGAGAATGCGACGCATGAGAGAGATCCTCCTGAGGGAACAGATTGCAGCAATCCACCCGGCATCTAGCTCGACGACCGGAAAGGTGCAGCCGAAGGGCTACATTAGCCTAAATTGCTATGCCTTGCCAAACGGGGCATCTGATTTTATCGCCTCAAGCAGACCGACCAGGGCTTGGCCGCGATGACTGAGCCGGTTCTTCTCCATCGGCGCGAGTTCCGCAGATGTACATCTGCGGTCTTGTAGCTCGAAGATCGGGTCGTAGCCGAAGCCGTTGCTACCGCTCGGTGTCCGCGTGATCCACCCCGGCCACTGCCCGAGGACAATCAAGGGGGTCGGGTCATCGGCATGGGCCAGATAGATCATCGCGCAGACGAATCGCGCGCCGCGCTCATGATCCGGCAAGTCCTTCATGGCATCGAGCAGACGATGAAGATTTGCTTTATCGTCTGCGTCCGTCCCGGCATAGCGGGACGAGTAGATGCCCGGCGCACCGTTGAGCGCATCCACGCACAGACCTGAGTCATCGGCAATCGCCGGTAGGCCACTTTGACGCGCTGCGTGGCGGGCCTTGAGCAGCGCGTTTTCGACAAAGGTCAGCCCCGTCTCGTCGACGGGTTCAACCCCGAACTCGGTCTGGGGATGTAAATGGATGCCTTGATCACCGACAATAGCCTGGATCTCAGTGACCTTGCCGAGATTGCCCGTTGCGAGAACAATGTGTCGCGCTGTTGATGCGGAAGTTTTAGGCACCGAGCGCCTCGCGTTGGAGGTCGATGAGTTGACGAATGCCATGATCGGCCAGGCCCAGCATCGACTGCAGCTCGTCGCTGCGGAAGGCGTGGCCCTCTGCAGTTCCCTGGACCTCGATATAGGCGCCGGCCTCGTTCATGACCACGTTCATGTCGGTCTCCGCCTCAGAGTCTTCGGCGTAGTCGAGATCAAGTACCGGACTTCCCCGATAGATACCGACCGAGACGGCCGCGACATGGCCGTGAATGGGATGGCCGCTGATCTGGCGCCGTTTTTTCATGACAGAGAGGGCGTCATAGAGTGCCACGAAACTACCCGTGATTGCCGCAGTCCGGGTGCCGCCATCGGCCTGCAATACGTCACAGTCGATCGTGATGGAATTCTCGCCCAGGCCTTCAAGATTGACAGTGGCGCGCAGGGCGCGTCCGATCAGGCGTTGAATTTCCAGTGTGCGCCCACCTTGCCGACCGCGCGAGGCCTCGCGCGGCATACGGCTGCCGGTGGAGCGGGGGAGCATGCCGTACTCCGCAGTGATCCAGCCCTTGCCGGTTCCTTTGAGGAACTGGGGGACGCGGCTCTCTACACTTGCCGTGCAGAGCACGCGGGTGTCTCCGCAGGCGATAAGGACCGAGCCTTCGGCATGCTTGGTGTAGTGGCGAGTGATTTCTATCGAACGTAGTTCGTCAAGGGCGCGGCCGCTTGGGCGCATGATGTGACCTCATTTTATGAAAGTGATGCGTGGCAGGGGATGGAGACCCGATGTGACGCGCATTATCGGTGATTTTAGGCGCGCTTGTCACCTCCTAGTACGCATATGTAGTATATTGAACCGCCTGCCCGTCAAGAAAACGATTCACCTTCGGAGCCCCATGACCATCCAATACCCGTCGCCCGTGCCTCACCTAACCACGGCCTTGAATGGCCCTTTGGAACAGATCGAGAAACACCTCCTGGACCACCAAAGTGAAATTGAGGCTTGGTTTCGCTGTCAGTGGAAACGGACGCCGGCGCCATTCTACGCATCGGTTGATCTCCGAAATTCGGGGTTTAAGCTTGCACCGGTTGATACCAACCTGTTTCCAGCAGGTTTCAACAACCTGAATCAGGCCTTTATGCCTCTGTGCATTCAGGCGGTTCAAGGTGCTATGGAACACATCTGTCCTGATGCCAACGGTGTTTTGATCGTACCCGAACGACACACCCGCAATACCTTCTATCTAGAGAGTCTGGCCGTTCTGCACGACATTATCGTCAAATCGGGCTTCATCGCGCGCATCGGATGGATGGACGAGGAGGTCGATACGGTGCAGGTCATCGACCTGCCATCAGGGCGTCAGATTCGCCTCGAACCGATCGTGCGCTCGGGTGACCGGATTGGGCTCGCGGATTTCGATCCCTGTATGGTCCTGCTCAATAACGACCTCTCCGATGGTGTGCCACCGATCCTGGAAGGGGTCGAGCAGTCCATCATTCCACCCCTGGCTGTGGGCTGGAATCATCGACTTAAGTCCAGCCACTTCGAACACTATCGCCTTGTGGCCGAGGAATTTTCGGGCATGACCGAACTCGATCCTTGGCTCATCAGTCCTTTGAATCTCCAGTGCGGCGAGATCAACTTCATGAAGCGTGAGGGCGAGGACTGTCTGGCGAAAAATGTCGAAAGTCTGCTTGGCTCAATACAGCGTAAATACGACGAATACGGCCTTGATAAGGACCCCTTTGTCGTGATCAAGGCAGATGCCGGGACCTACGGCATGGGGGTCATGACTGTGCACAGCGTAGAAGAGGTCACCCAGCTCAACCGCAAGCAGCGCACCCGAATGGCCGCCAGTAAGGGTGGCGCGGCGACAAGCCAGGTGTTGTTGCAGGAAGGGGTCTATACCTTTGAGACCTGGGGGCAGGCCCACGCCGTGACTGAACCCGTGGTCTATATGATCGATCAGCATGTCGTTGGCGGTTTTTACCGCGTGCATACGCGGCGCGGTAGCAACGAGAATCTGAATGCGCCGGGCATGCATTTCGAGCCCCTGGCCTTTGCCAATCACCTCACCTTACCGGAGCGGCATCTGGCACCGGACGCGCAGCCTAACCGCTTTTACGCCTATGGCGTGATCGCCCGCCTCGCCCTGATGGCGGCGGCCCGTGAACTGGAGTCAGTGGCATGACGACGCCAAGGTGGTTGGGGGTTGTCATGGATCCGGTCGAGGCCATCAAGCCGGTCAAGGATACGACGCTGGCCATGATGCTTGAGGCCCAGAGCCGCGGTTGGCGGATTGCCTATATGCAGCAGCGCGACCTCTATCTGCGCGATGGCTCAGCGCGCGCCCAAATGACCGAAATTCGGGTTGAGGATTCAGCGACCGACTGGTGGTTTGCCCGCGGGACCGAGGACCGCGACCTGGCGGGGTTTGATGCCATACTGATGCGCAAGGACCCGCCCTTTGATATCGAATACGTCTATACGACCCATCTCCTGGAGCTGGCCCAGGCGGCAGGGGTATTGGTGGTTAATCGTCCTCAGGCATTGCGCGACTATAATGAAAAGCTCGCGACGGCGTGGTTTCCGCAATGTTGTGTCCCGACGCTCGTGACGCGCGACGACAAACGGATCCGACAGTTTCTTGAGGAGCAGGGCGACATCATTATCAAGCCGCTATCCGCGATGGGTGGCGCATCTGTCTTTCGTATACGTAGCGGCGATCCGAATATCGGGGTCATCATGGAGACCATGACCGATTACGGCAGTCGCTATACGATGGTGCAGACCTATATCCCTGAGATCACCTCCGGCGACAAGCGAATCCTGTTGATCGACGGTGAACCCGTTCCCTATGCGCTGGCGCGCCTGCCGGATGCAGGGGAGACTCGGGCTAATCTGGCCGCCGGTGGGCGCGGGGTTGCCCAGCCGCTGACAGAACGGGACCGTTGGATCTGTGATCAGGTTGGTCCCCGCCTGCGTGAACTGGGGCTGATGTTCGTCGGGCTTGATGTCATCGGTGACTTCTTGACCGAGATTAATGTGACAAGCCCAACCTGCGTTCGCGAGATCGACAAACAATGCGGGCTAAATATTTGCGCGGGGCTGTTCGACAGGATTGAGACACGTCTACAGAGCCAGAGCTGACCATGCGTCGCGGGTTGCTGCTGACCCAAGCCCTGGTGCTATTGTTGCTGGTCTCGGCCTGCGGGCAACGCGAGTCGCAGGTTCACGATACCCAATTGCTCGTGTTCGGCACTCTGGTCAATGTCACGATCTGGGGTGGGGACGAGGATTCGGCCGCTGCCGCGACCTCGGCTGTCGAGCAGCGCCTCATGCAAATGCATCGCGACCTGCATGCCTGGCAGCCCGGCCCATTGACCCGTGCCAACCAGGCCATCGCTGTGGGCGATGATGCACCAATCAGTGCCGAGACAGCGATGTTGATTCAGCGTGGTGCCGAGCTGTCGCGGCAGAGCGGTGGCTTGTTTAATCCCTCGATCGGTTCACTGATCGGTCTTTGGGGTTTCCACAGCGACGATGGACCACATGGACCTCCGCCGGAGGATGCTGGGATACGGGCCCTCTTGGCAGCCGCGCCGAGTATGACAAACCTGCATGTCAGCGATGGTCGTCTGAGCAGTGACAACCCTACGGTTCAGCTCGACTTTGGCGGCTTCGCCAAGGGCTATGCCGTCGATGAGGCCATCCGGATTCTGCGCGAGCATCACATTGAAAACGCGATCGTCAACGCGGGGGGAGACCTGCGGGTCATCGGCCGTCATGGCGGACGGTCCTGGCGGATCGGGATACGCGACCCGAGGGGGCCTGGGGTCATTGCCTCGGTGGAGGTGTCGGGAGACGAGAGCGTCTTCACATCGGGTGATTATGAGCGCTATTTCGAATATCAGGGGCTGCGGTATCATCACATCATCGACCCCAGAAGCGGGTATCCCGCCACGGGGAGCAGCTCGGTAACTATTTTGAGCAAGGAGGCCATCGTCGCCGATGCGGCCGCCACAGCCTTGTTCGTGGCTGGCCCCAAGGCCTGGCTAAAGACCGCCACGGCGATGGGTATTGACCAGGCCATGCTGATCGACGACCAGGGGCAGGTCTATATGACACCGGCCATGGCCACACGGACCCATTTCGAGGTCGATCCTCAGCCACCGGTAAAGATCGTTTCGCCATGACAGAGCCTGCGGTCACCCTGAGGTCGATCGCGGGTGCGCTCAGGCCGACGGTGGGTGATGTTATCGTTGCCGTACTGACTATAGGCTTACTGCTAGCGCTCTATACGCACTACTGGTCGGGTATCGGCGGCGAGGGGGAACGGGCGCGGATCGTATCGGCCGATAACGATGTACACATCGTGTCGCTGAGTGAAGACAGTACCTTGACGGTTCATGGCCCGCTCGGCGACTCCGTCATTGAGGTCAGGCAGGGACAGATCCGCTTCATAGAATCCCCTTGTAATGGCAAGCAATGTATCCACGCCGGATGGCTGCACACGGCCGGAAGTTTCGCTGCCTGCCTACCCAACCGGGTTTCGATCACTGTGCTGGGGCGGAACCGGCATTTTGATAGCATCAATTATTAGAATCCAAGGTTTCGATTTTTAGAGTCTAGGGTTTCGAGACAGCTTCTTGTTGAGCCTTGGAACAATTTCATGGGCCAAACCCGTGTCAGGTTAACGCGCACTTTGTAACTTGCTGTTCAGCGCCCGAAATGAATAGGAGCCCCCTTAGGTAATGACCAATCTCGAGTCGCGTGAAGCAACGGCCCCCGTCGTGGTCATGACGACCAGGGAGGACCATCGCGTCGCCTGGCTGGCGGCCCTGGCTATCGTCATCCATGTCGCTGAGGCGGCGATCCCAAGCCCCATGCCAGGCGTCAAGCCGGGGCTTGCCAACGTGATCACGGTGGCTGTGTTCATTGAGTTTGGGTGGGGTATGGCGCTTTGGGTATCCCTACTCAGGGTCCTCGTCGGGAGCCTTGTAATCGGTAGCTTCTTGACACCCGGTTTTGTGCTGAGTTTGACGGGCGCTGGTTTCAGCATGGCCATGTTGGGGCTAATCCGTCTGTTGCGAGGCGCTGATTCGGATTCCAGTCTCGGGCTGTCAGCGCTTGGGATCTGCCTGTTGTCGGCCCTTGGGCACATGGTCGGACAGTTTTATGCGGCCTATCTGTTCTTCATTCCGCATCCGGGGATGTTGACGCTGCTGCCGGTGCTGATGACGCTCGCGGCCGTGTTCGGTCTCGTGAGCGGTATTGTCACTACCTTATTGCTTGCCAGCCTGCGTAATCGGATGGCAAACTCAAGCGAGCCTATCTCTGCGCCTTCGCCATGACTGCCAAGACCCTAGCCCCCGAAATTACCGCCTTTGATCGCCTGGGACTGACCCTCTTTCTCGCGGTCACGATCCATGCCCTGATTATCCTCGGTCTGACCTTTCGTCCTGATCCGGAGGCCGATCAAACTGCCGCTCCGCCACTCGAGATCACCTTGGTCCATCCTCAGGAGCCCGCCGAGGTCGATGAGGCCAAGCTGCTGGCCCAGGTCAGCCAGGAGGGAGGTGGCAACGATGCGCACGAGGGACGTTCCGCTAGCCCCATGTCGACGCCCGAGCGTTCGCCCAGCACGGAACAGGCCGAGACCCGACAGCCTCGCGCCGCGCCGGAGCGGAGTCAGGCCAAGGCCGATGTCGTTATGACTACGGTCGCACCCTCGCCGGACAAGGCGCCCAACGATACCCAGGTCGAGCAGGCCGTTGATGCCCCGATTCGGGCCGAGCAATTAATCGAGCAGAGCGTCGAGATCGCACGCCTATCCGCCGAGATCAATCGCAGCATGGATGACTATGCCAAGCGCGAACGGCACCGCTACCTTTCCGCGCGAACGCGTTCCTTCCGCGACGCAGTCTACCTCGATGCCTGGCAGGCCAAGATCGAGCAAATCGGTAACCTGAATTATCCCGAAGAGGCCAAGCATCGCAATATCACGGGGGATCTGATCCTGGATGTGGCCCTGAACCCAGACGGCGGTCTTCGCAAGGTCACACTACGGCATTCTTCCGGGAAAAAGGTCTTAGATGATGCGGCAATCCGTATCGTTCGGCTGGCTGCTCCCTTCGCCCCTTTTACCGATGCTATGCGCAAGGACACCGATGTCCTGCACATTGTGCGTACCTGGCGTTTCCTCCGCGGCAACCGCGTTCTCGCGGAGTAACGCCGCGCGCGACCTTGGATTCGTCCACGTTTGTGCCTTGGTGCGAATTGCTGCTTGTAACTTGGTGCTTCCCAGTGTCCGTCGATTGTCTTGTCTAGCTGCGTATCGCATACTACCGCCATGACCCACCGCCTATCTTTCCGCAATCACTTCCTGATCGCCATGCCCACGCTAAAGGATCCCAATTTTTCCCAAAGCGTGGCGCTCATATGCGAGCACAATGAGGATGGCGCCATGGGGATTGTCGTGAACCGGCCACTTGAGGTGACCATGAGTGAAATCCTCTCTCAAATGGACATCACGTGCCCGGATGCTCGAGTGGGAGAGCTGCCCGTCCATCTTGGGGGGCCTGTTCAGTGCGGTCGTGGCTTTGTTATCCATGCGCCACCCGGCGATTGGGATGCCACCCTTAGAGCCAGCGACGAGATAGGCGTGGCCTCCTCGCGGGATATTCTTGAAGGCATTGCCGAGGGCAGGGGGCCGGAGCGTATCTTCATTGCGTTGGGTTACGCCGGTTGGGGTGCGGGGCAGCTGGAGCAGGAGATCATGGATAATTCGTGGTTGAGCGGTCCAGTCGATCCTTCGATCTTGTTTGATCTGCCTTACGAGGACCGCTGGCATGCGGCAGCCGCCTTCGCGGGCGTGGATCTGAATTTGATCGCCGGTGAGGCCGGGCACGCATGAGTGCCGCCGAGGGGCACACTCATTCAGGTGGGCGTACATTGCTGGGCTTCGATTTCGGGCGGCAACGCATTGGTGTCGCCGTGTGCCAGGAGTTGATTGGCCAAGCCTCGCCCCTGGAGACGCTCAGCGCTGTCGGCAACCGACCCGATTGGGAATCGATTCAACGCCTGATCGAACGCTGGAGTCCTGATGCACTGGTCGTTGGTATTCCATTCGATATGAATGGGGGCGAGCAGGAGATGACGATTGCCGCCCGTCGTTTCGCGCGTCAGCTAGAGGGACGCACCGGATTGCCTGTCTTCGGCGCAGATGAACGCCTGTCCAGCATTGCGGCGACAGGCATGGCCTTTGGATCCGGCCGGACGTCCCGCCAAGGCAGGGTCGTCGTCGATGACCTCGCCGCCAAGGTCATCCTGGATACTTTCATGACCGAGGGTCCGGTACCAATATCTGGGGGACGTACATGAGTAAGCGATTGCCGGAAATTGACAACCTTCTCGACGGCATGGTCAGGAGCCTGTCCGATATGACCCGCGGTGACGGTCTTGAGGAGCCATTGATGGTCGGGATTCGAACCGGTGGGGCATGGGTCGCGGAAAGGCTGCACGAACGGCTTTCTCTCAGTGAACCGCTGGGCATGCTCGATATCGCCTTTTACCGGGACGACTTCTCGCATCTGGGTATTGACCCCATGGTGCGGCCGTCTCATCTGCCATTCGACCTGGACGGGCGCGATATTATCCTGGTCGATGACGTCCTCCATACCGGTCGGACCATCCGCGCGGCGCTCAATGAACTCTTTGACTATGGCCGGCCGGCGTCGGTGAAGTTGGCCGTGTTGATCGATCGTAGCGGGCGTGAATTGCCGATTCAGGCTGATGTCGTCGGTGCGGAGCTTCATCTGACCCAGGGAGAACACATCAAGCTTCAGGGTCCGGTACCTCTTTCGCTCGAACTCAGGACGGACATAGATGGATAGGACCAACCTCCAGCTCGACTCGGCCGGCAACCTGCGTCACTTTCTGACAATAGAGGGGTTTAAGCGTGCGCTGCTCGTGGAACTCCTGGACACGGCCGAGTCTTTTGCCGAAGTTACCGAACGCGAGGTTAAGAAGGTCCCTCTGCTGCGCGGGAAGACCATCGTCAATCTCTTTTTCGAATCCAGTACGCGTACCCGGACGACGTTCGAGCTGGCTGCCAAGCGCCTGTCGGCGGACGTCATCAATATTAATATCCCTGCCTCCGCTGCGACCAAGGGCGAGACGTTGCTCGATACCCTGCGCAACCTTGAGGCTATGCATTGCGATATGTTCGTGATTCGGCATCCCGATAGTGGTGCGGCCCATTTTATCGCCCGTCATGCCGCGCCCCATGTCAGCATCATCAATGCCGGTGATGGACGGCATGCCCATCCGACTCAGGCAATGCTCGACATGTTCACGATCCGTCGCCATAAGCAGACTTTTCAGCAATTGATTGTGGCCATCGTCGGCGATGTCCTGCACTCGCGTGTAGCGCGATCTCAGATCCATGCACTGAGTACGCTTGGCGTTCAGGAGATCCGCGTCATCGCGCCACGTACCTTGTTGCCTGTCGAGGCCGCGAGTGCCCTTGGCGTACATGTCTATCATGATATGCGCGAGGGTTTGCGCGATGTCGATGTCATCATCATGCTGCGCCTGCAGTATGAGCGTATGCAAGGCGGCATGCTGCCCAGCGAGCACGAATACTACCGGCTCTATGGCCTGACCGAGGAAAAGTTGTCTTATGCGCGTGACGACGTCATGGTCATGCATCCAGGGCCGATCAATCGCGGTGTCGAGATCGACTCGGCTGTGGCCGATGGTCCGCGCTCGGTGATCCTGCAACAGGTTGCGCATGGTACTGCCGTCCGCATGGCGGTGATGTCGCGCGCCATGCAGCGTTCGTCCTCGGCAACGGGTGCCGCTAAGGAGTCAACATGAGTCGCATGAGTATTTGCGGCGGTCGAGTCGTTGACCCTGCCAACGCTGTTGATGAATTGACCGATCTCCATATTGAAGACGGACGGGTTCTTGCGCGGGGGCTTGCGCCGGAAGGTTTCCATCCCGAGCGCACGATCAATGCCAAGGGATGCGTCGTTTGTCCTGGCCTGGTCGACCTGCGCGCCAAGCTGCGTGAGCCCGGCCAGGAGCAAAAGGGTACGATCGAGAGTGAGACCAGAGCCGCGGCCGCGAGCGGTATCACGACACTGTGCTGCCCGCCCGATACCCAGCCGGTGATCGATACGCCTGCGGTGACGCGTATGATTCAGGAGCGGGCAGCGGCGGCGGGCAGCGCGCGAGTCGTGCCTCTGGGTGCGCTGACGCAGGGCCTGGACGGCCAGCATTTGAGTGAGATGGCCGCGCTACTTGATGCAGGTTGTTGCGGCGTCAGTAATGGCCGTAGTCCGATGTTGAATTTTCAGGTTATGCGTCGGGCCTTTGAGTATGCGGCCAGTTTCGATCTGACCGTGTTTATTCATCCGGAGATCCATGACCTAGCCAATGATGGTTGTGCTCACGAGGGCGCCGTCGCCAGTAGGCTGGGTCTGCGGGGAATCCCTACTGCCGCAGAGACAGTCGCCATCGCGGGGATTTTGGAACTCATCGCCCTGGTCGGGGTGAAGGCGCATTTCTGCCTTGTCTCGACCGCACGCGGCGCCCAGCTCATTGCCCGCGCCCGTCACGATGGACTTCAGGTCACGGCTGACGTCAGCGGGCATCACTTGCATCTGAGTGAATACGATCTGCTCGATTTCGATGACCGCTGTCACTTGCACCCGCCGCTGCGCACCCAACGTGATCGGGATGCTCTGCGGCATTGGTTGAGTCAGGATGGGATCGATGCGATCTGTTCCGATCACCAGCCGCACGAGGCGGATGCCAAGCTGGCCCCGTTTCCATCCACGGCCAGTGGTCTGTCGGCGCTCGAAACCCTGCTACCCTTGAGCCTTCGGTTGGTCGATGACGGTGTGTTATCCCTTCCGGACATGGTTGCTCGACTCACCGACCGCCCTGCCCAGATACTGGGGGTAGAGGCAGGGCGGCTGGACCCGGGTAGGCTTGCGGATATCTGTATCTTCGATCCTGACGCGATGTGGATCGTGGATACGCGGAGCATGGTCAGCATGGGCCATCACACCCCGTTCATGGGCTGGGAGATGAAGGGCCGGGTAGTCTATACCCTGCTCGGTGGGCGTATCGTTCACGAGTGTACGTCATAGCGATCTGATCTCTTGTGTAGTTCGTTCCCCGTTCGGAATTCGTGCTTTGACCTGTGCCTAGCGCATCAAATCTCGAAAAAATCGTGTAATATGACGGGCAGTTCTGTTCAATAGACCTTTCGAAGGAATACCGCCCATCATGTCCAGCCCCGAATTCTTACGCGCCCAGATCGAGGGCGCAATCGCCCGTTATCAGGACCCGTATCTTAGTAAGGACCTAGTCGCCGCCGGCGCAATCAATGAGATTGCTTGCGATGCCGGTGTGGCCAGAATCCAAGTCGTGCTCGGCTTCCCTGCCGCCAGCTATCGTCAGCGCCTCGGCGCCGCCCTTCGTGAAGTCGTTCTGACCGTGGATGGTGTTGATAAGGTTGAGATCGTTATCAACGATCAGGTCATCGCCCATGCCGCCCAGAAGGGCGTCAAGCGTTTCGATAATATCCGAAATATCATCGCCGTCGCCTCCGGCAAGGGTGGGGTCGGAAAGTCCACGACCGCAGTCAATCTGGCGCTGGCGTTGGTCGCCGAAGGGGCCAACTGCGGCATTCTTGATGCCGATATCTATGGCCCCAGTCAGCCTCGAATGCTCGGTGTGAGCGAGCAGCCTCAGTCACAGGATGGTAAGTCGATGGAGCCGGTCATGGCCCACGGCCTGCAGAGTATGTCGATCGGCTATCTCGTCGACGAGGAGACGCCGATGATCTGGCGTGGCCCCATGGTGACGCAGGCCCTCGAACAGTTGTTGCGTGACACCAACTGGCGTGAACTCGACTATCTGGTCATTGATCTGCCGCCGGGCACTGGCGATACCCAGCTGACCCTGGCCCAGAAAATTCCGGTGAGCGCCGCAGTTATCGTGACGACGCCACAGGACATTGCGCTGATCGATGCCCGCAAGGCCTACAAGATGTTCGAGAAGGTCAGCGTTCCGGTGCTGGGCATCATCGAGAACATGAGCACCCATATCTGTAGCCAGTGCGGCCATGAGGAGCATATCTTCGGTAGTGGCGGCGGCGCGCGTATGGCCGAGGAGTACGGCATTCAATTGCTAGGCGACCTGCCTTTGGATGGACGGATTCGGGCTGGAGTTGACTGTGGCGAACCCAGCGTTGTCGCCGATCCCGATGGCGATATCACCCGCGCCTATCGCGAAATCGCGCTCAAGATCGGTGCCAGCCTGTCATTGCAGGCCAGGGACTACAGTACGCGCTTCCCCAATATCGTTATCGAAAATAATTAAGAAGAGCCTAGCGTGAGCATCAAATCAGACAAGTGGATCCGCCGTATGGCGGAACAGGAAGGCATGATCGAGCCCTTTGTTCCGGGCCAAGTCCGTAGTGCGGACGGTCGACCCGTGATCTCCTATGGGACATCGAGCTATGGTTACGATATCCGCTGTGCGGCCGAGTTTAAGATCTTTACGAATATCAACTCGGCAATCGTCGATCCGAAGCACTTCGATGACGCAAGCTTTGTCGATGTCGAATCCGATGTCTGCATCATCCCACCGAATTCGTTTGCGCTGGCGCGAACGGTCGAGTATTTCCGCATCCCGCGTAACGTGCTGACGATCTGTCTCGGCAAGTCGACTTATGCCCGCTGTGGCATCATCGTCAATGTCACGCCACTTGAGCCCGAGTGGGAAGGCCATGTGACTTTGGAGTTTTCGAATACAACTCCATTGCCGGCGCGCATTTATGCCAATGAAGGCGTGGCTCAGGTCTTGTTCCTCGAGTCGGATGAAGTCTGCGAGACCTCTTATCTCGACCGTAAGGGCAAATACCAAGGCCAGCGTGGCGTGACCCTACCTAGGGGTTAATGATCCTAATTCCCGATTTTGGCTAATCCCTTTAGCACTAAGTCGCTGAAGCTGACCACGCCGATGATCTTACCCGATTCAAGTACCGGTGCATGGCTGATGTCGAAGCGGTCGAAGAGTCGGGCGCAATAACGGATGTCCATACCTGGATCAACGTTGATGATGGGCTTGGCCATGACCTCGTAGACGTTGACACGTTCCTGTGGTCGGTCTCTGGCGATGACCTTGCGGGCAATATCGGAGACCAGCAGGATGCCGTATTCGTCGTCGTCATGACGTTTTTCAACGATCAGGCACTTGGTATGTATTTCCCTCATTTGAGACAACGCCGACTCGATGGTGTCCATGCCTTGTACGGTGCCGAACGCTGCTTTCATGACGTTCCGGACGCGTATCACCTGTTTTTTGTTCACAGCTCTTCCTCCACAACATTTGTCAGGGACTTGATCTGTTGGGACACGCCTACGGCGTCCTCGACATTGATCTGAAAGGCGATGCCGGCGCCGGGTCTATCTTCGAAGCCGGCGACGTGCGCGATGGTCTCAACGACGTTTCGAGCAAGGTGTTCCTCGACAAGAAACATCAGCATGTCACGCTGGGTCTCCAGCGTTAGTCCAAAGAAGGTCTTGGATTTTTGCAGCCCCTCGCCCCGCGCCTGTGGGATGACTGTCGCACCGGTGGCGCCGCCGTTTCTTGCCGCGTCCAGTACCTCGTCAGTGCACTTGTCTTCAACAAGCGCGATGATCAGTTTGAAATGCATTTTTCTGGTCTCCTCGAATCAAGGGATATATGCCCATATGGGCTGTCATTTGTTCTCAGGTGGTGTTGCGTCTTGGCGGTCCCTTTTCGTCATGCGGGCACGCCACTCGGCGAACTGGGCGTAGCCCAGGACGGTGATGATGGGGAACAAGCTGGCGAAGGCGATTAGTCCAAAGCCGTCGAGTAGCTGACTGCGGCCGGGGATGGTACCGGCCAGCCCCAGGCCCAGTGCGGTGACGATTGGCACCGTAACTGTCGATGTCGTGACGCCACCGGAATCATAGGCCAGGGCGATGATCTGCTTGGGCGCGAATAATGTCTGCACAATGACGACCATATACCCCACCATGATGATAAGATGCAAGGGGATTCCGGTGACGATGCGCATCGCGCCCAACGCCAGGCCAAAGCCGACCCCGATCCCGACGGCGACGCGTAACGCCCATGCATCGACCGCGCCGGCGGATACCTGGCTCGCCTTGTAGGCTACGGCGATCAGTGCAGGTTCGGCGATCGTCGTGGCAAAGCCAATCGCGCCCGCAAATAGATAGACCCATCCGTAGTGCGACCACTGCGCTGTTTCGGTATGGCCGATTCCCAGGAATTCCGGGGCTGTCAGTTGCTGCGCCATGAGCCTTCCAACCGGGAATAGTGCATCTTCAAGTCCGACCAAGAACAAGGTCATGCCGACAGTGACATAGATAAATCCGGTCGCGACCTGGCGCGGATTGGAGACTGGGCGGCGGAAAACGACCCACTGAAAGCCAATCACGATGATCACAATGGGCAGGATGTCGACCATCGTGGATCCCAACGCCATCAAGAGGTCCATCAAGGCGTTCATTGCAGGATAATCCCGTAGATCATGACGAAGATCATGGGGGTCAGAGAGGCGAAGGCAATAAGTCCGAAGCCGTCGACCATCGGGTTGCGCCCCTTGATACTTGACGCAAGCCCTATGCCCAGGGCTGTGACCAGCGGGACGGTGATGGTCGAGGTCGTGACTCCTCCCGAGTCGTAGGCGATCCCAACCATAGTTGACGGCGCGAAGGGTGTGATCAACACGACCGCGATGTAGCCCGCGGCGATCAGGTAGTGCAGCGGCCAGCCCTTGAGTATGCGAATGACGCCGACAACGATTGCGAACCCGACCGAGAACGCGACCGTGATGCGTAGGCCCAGCGCGTATTGATTCAGGTCGGCCTCATGGGGCGGGATTACGCCTCCATTGGCGGCGATCTTGGCAGCCTCGCCAGCCACGGCGATCAATGCCGGTTCGGCGATCGTGGTGCCGAATCCGAGCGCGAACGCGAACAACAGCAGCCAACCCAGACTGCCCTTGCGGGCAAAATCGTAGGCCATCGTCTCACCGAGCGGAAATAGCCCGATTTCGAGGCCGCGTATAAATAGAAACAGCCCCGCCGCGACAAGAACGGTTCCAATCAGGACCTGATGGAGGTGAGGGAACGGCTGCTGCAGAACGACAAGCTGGAAGACGGCGACGACCAGGATGACCGGCAATAGGTCACGAAAGGCATCGAATATCAGATGAAAGAACCGGCGGACGCGAACTATCAGGAGGGATGTATGATCCCGGTCTCCGGACACGTACGCAGCCTCCCAGTCAATTCATGATCAGCGCGAGGGACCGATTATTTCGACAGCTGAGTCAGATCGTCATTCAGGTCATTGAGCCACTGGCGGCAGGCAGTCTCATCGGCTTTATCCTTTAGTTCCGCCTGGACGGAATAGCTGCAGGTCTTGACTCCGGTGTCGCTGACAAGATCAAGCTGGCCGTCTCCCGCATGATAGGTTGCCGTGTATCGGCCGCCGAGATAAAGGCTGTAGGTATTGCGGGAGACCGAATACAAAGTCTCCCGAAGGGCCTTCAAACGGTCTCCGAAATCCTTGATCTCCGCTGGAGTGGGCGGTGTGGTGATGGGTTGAACGACGAGCGACTCGGGACTATCGGTGCGCGCAGTCGCATCGTTTTGCCCGGATTGGACCCGAGTTTTATCTGTTGACGCACACCCGGCCATGAGCAGGACAAGGGCCGCGGTCAGTAAGACATTTTTCTGCTTCGCCATCATTTCCCTCCTCGAAAATTGGTCTATATCAAACGAATCCGTGCCGGACCTCTGTCGGATCCGTTATGATTAAACAGGATACCCTACCGCCCCCAGGCCAACAAGGTTACGGGTTCGGGGCAACCGCTGTTCGACACATGGAAATCCGCCAGAAACGATGAAGCAACCACCGCAGCCGCCCACGCTTACGCCAGAGGACCATGATCGCGACGTCGTGGGCCTGACCTATGTATATCCCGTTGTGTCGCGCAGGGCAGGCGGGGTTTCGATCGGAATCAACCTGAACCCCAATAATGCCTGCGACTGGCATTGCGCCTATTGCCAAGTTCCCGGATTGAGTCGAGGATCGGCGCCCGAGATCGATCTGGCGCTGCTCGAACATGAGCTACGTGGTTTTCTCGACGAGGTACTGCATGGGGGATTCATGGACCGTCATGTCCCCGAGGGCTGCAGACAGGTCTGTGACCTGGCCATATCGGGTAACGGTGAGCCGACCAGCAGTTGGCAGTTCGATGTGATCGTCGAGCGTATCGGCCAAATTATGCGGGAGATCGGTTTAGCCGGGCGGGTGCCCTTGGTGTTAATCAGTAACGGTTCCTATATTCGCAAGCCACACGTGCAGCGGGCATTGAGCGCTATCGCGGGACTCGGTGGCGAGGTCTGGTTCAAGGTAGACTCCGTGACGGAATCGGGCAGCCAACGGATCAACGGCGTTCGTCTTTCGGCGTCCGCTATTCACGACACGCTCGCTGTATGTGCAAAGCTTTGTCCCACCTGGATTCAGACCTGTGTCATGCGTTGGGACGGTCTGCCGCCAGATGCAGTCGAGCAGGTCGCTTATCTCAAGTTTTTAGAGCGGCTGGTTGCTGATCGTATACTGCTGCAAGGAGTACGGCTCTATGGCCTGGCCCGACCCTCGTTACAAGCCGAATCAAACCATGTATCCAGGCTGGATCCAGAATGGATGCAGGCGTTCGCGCGTCGTATAGAGGCGGTCGGGCTATCAACCTTTGTGACGCCCTAAGGTTAACCGAATCGAAGACGTGTATTACACTTCGCTTCTGTCGGATTTTCGCAGCTGGTCAGTGCCAGCGGGGCCGAGTACGGTCCGGAGTTCCTCGGTTACCCAAGCGCCTGAGCGGCGGCCAGGACCTCAGCTACATGGCCGTCGACCTTGACCTTGCGCCACTCTCTGCGTAGGACCCCTTCGCGATCGATTAGAAATGTACTGCGTTCGATTCCACGGATCTGCTTCCCATACATATTCTTCATGCGGATCACGCCGAACAACTGACACAAAACTTCGTCGTCGTCGCTGATTAGGTCAAACAATAGGCACTGCTTGCTGCGAAAGTTCTCATGCGAATGCAAACTGTCTCGGGAGACCCCGAAAATGACGGTATTGCAGGCCGCGAAGTCGGCCATAGCGTCACGAAAACCTTGGCTCTCCAGCGTGCAACCGGGCGTGCTGTCCTTGGGGTAAAAGTAGACCACTGTGTTGTGACCGTTCAGATCGGCGCTGGCGATCGTGCGGTCATTGGTCGCGGGCAGGGCGAACTCTGGAATGGGCTGGTCGATCTTCACGGATGACGTCATGAGAAACCTCTGGGTGCGATGGCTGAAAGGCCCATAATAGCGAAAAACGAATCCGCAGTGATATCTTTGAACAAGGCTTGTCCAGGGAGTATTTTCGGGAAAGCTGGCTGGACCGCCGGTTTGACCTGAGTCGGTCGGCGTTCAATAAAACAGGAGGGGAGCGATGCACAGGAAAATATTGAATGTTCGGGGTAGATTGTTGAAGAGAATTCAGTATACATGGCCGTTCGTATTGATGTTGCCGATGGCGGGGGCTCAGGCATCCGGTTTTGCGTTGATCGAACAGAGTGCGAGCGGACAGGGCAATGCCTTTTCGGGAGCGGCGACCTCGGCAGAGGATCCCTCGGTCATGTATTTCAATCCAGCCGCCATGACGCTGGTCAAGGGGCGCCAATCCACCCTTGGGTTACACTATATTCATCCCAAGGCGTCTTTTACGAATCAGGGTTCCAAGCTCCCAACGGGCGTTGTCGGAGGTGCATTGACGGGACCCAACGATAACGGTGGTCAGAACGGCTACGTCCCGAATCTCTACTATCTTCAGCACTTGAATCCCGACGTCGTCATCGGGCTGGGCATCAATGCCCCGTTCGGTCTGAGTACGGAGTATAACCCCAACTGGGTCGGGCGCTATCATGCCGTCAAGTCTGATCTGAAGACTGTAAATGTCAATCCCAGTATTGCCTGGCGACTCGATAATAAATGGTCGTTCGGCGCCGGTGTTAGCGCTCAGTATGTTAATGTGACGTTGTCGAGCGCTGTGGATATGGGCTCGGCGTGTCTTG